>NZ_SJOT01000015.1:0-57855 GCF_012027795.1 Megasphaera sp. SW808 | reverse complement strand
CGTGCCGTCTTCCAAGGCCAGAATCTGTTTGGGACATACGGTGATGCACAATCCGCATCCTTTACAACGCTCTTTTCTGAAAGTCAAATGCATTGCCATAGGTGTTACGTCTCCTTTCTTTGCGGGTGTCATTCCCAAGGTTTCTTCATGTACAACTGCATAGGGAATACAGGATATACTAAATCCGAAACCCGATCTGCCAAATGCAGGGGGACAGCATGGCAGACTACGGGGATTCCGGTTAATACCGATACTTCCTGGGCCATCTTCGCGCCGGCAACGACGTCTTCAACGTCGGTCAGCTGGCAGCAGTGCGTATTATTGACCAAGCCATCGATTTTCATTCCTGACGACTGTTCAATCGCCCGTACATATCGTTCGGCTTTTTCTGCCGTATCCGATAAGGGCCGATTGGCATTGACGACGCACAGCACGCGGGCTCCGCATCGCTGAAGATCATGACGATAGCGGGCCAGCACTCTGGCTCCCGACGGGTCGCCGCCAATATCTAAAATCCCATATAACTCAGGATTATCAAACAAGGCAAATACATCGGGCGGCATAGACGGCAAGTCAGCATCTACATGCATCTGCGAGCTGGCAATCAGCCGGCCGCCTCGTTCTTCTATCATATCCCGGCATTCGCGCGAGCGAAAATACGGGTCTACGACATCTAAATCAGCCAAGGCAAAGGGATGCCCCTTATCAGCCAAGGCCATTGCCATATTTACGGCAAATTCCGTTTTGCCGCTGCCAAAGTGCCCTACGATAACCGTAAGCCGAGCGGCATCTATCCAATTATCCATGGTGCAAACTCCTCATTTATTGGGGAATCCATAAAAATCCTTGAATCCGTTCCCTTATTCTGTCATGTTAAAAGAATTGGTTTTCTCATTCTTAAATATTGTTGTACATTTGCTTTAAGTGTACATTGTATAATGACCATTTGGTATTTATATTATACCTTAAATCGAAGACTTTCGCAAGATAGATTCAAGTAAAACGTTCATCTTATGCAAATTGAATCTGGCTATATTTCACTTATTGCATCGAAAACATAGCCTCTCTCATGCAAATCCTCTGTCTAAGTGAGAATAAAATCCTCTGGGAGTAAATCCCGATAGAGAAATATTATGTAAGTGATCATGTAACAGCCCAAAGGTATTACAAAAACTAAAAAAATCGATTACACACATAGCATAATAAGGAGAAATTTCAGCATTGACTATCTGCCGAGAACTTGGTATACTTAGCCTGTGAATTGAAGTTTGTGCAAAACAACACAGCGAGCCCCTTCAAGAGTGCCGTCTTGAAGGGGCTCTTGCGTTGTTTACGGCCAACGCCACGCCGAGGCTAGTTGCTTAATATTCGAAACAGCTCGTCTAGCCCTTTGCACAGGTAGTATGCAACTACGCTGGCCATGACGGCTTTTACGAATTGAAGTTTGCGCAAAAACAACACCTCCTTCCTGCTGCCAGGTTGGAAGTAAGCAACGGGCTTATTATATCACATGTACCTATTCAGAATACAGTACAAAACGTTGCTATAATTGCAACGGCCTCACACAATCGCTGCTCCAATATTCAGTTAGATAGACAACAGCTTGACGTGCCTTAATTACACGCTATTTAACAATTGCTCAAAACTTGATATGCCTACGATACCCATTACATAAACTGACTATCGGTTCAAAACACAACGAGCCCCGCAAGTTCCAAACAACCTTGCAGGGCTCTGCGCATTTCTTCAAAACGGTAACATATACGCAAAACGGGCTTGCCCGCGCGATTGCGCGAGACAGGCCCGTTTTTTATGCACTGCACTATTCTTTTTTACTGCCAAATAGCCTTCATCGTGTCCTTGTACGATTCGTTCAGGTGGTTGATGATGACGTTGAACATGGTGTAAATCATGTCGCCGTCGGCTTCCCCGTCCTTGAACAATACGCACGTATCCATGACGAGGTTGCCTTCGTCGTCGGCGTAGTATTTAAAGGATTTGTACTTCTTGTTGTAGCCGTTCATGAGCTCCAGCACGGCTTCCTTGTTGTCATCGCGCAGGGCTTTCGGCGCGACGAGAAGGCGGATCATGCAGTAAATGCTGCTGTCCAGGATAACCAGCGTCGGGAGCTGGTTGCCGCCGACGTCGATATGGGAGCGGAAGACGACGGTGTTCAGGGCGTCATCCTTGATTTCGTCGACCGTAAAGGCCGTAATCTGTTTTTCTTTCAAATAGTCTTGAAATAATTCTGCTTTTTTGTTCATGGGAATCCCATCCTTTCTCTTACAGCAGCTGGGAGCCCTATCATGCAGGGCCCCTGCTGCCATGTAGTTCATACAAACTGCCTTTCCTTATTCGACGATGACCTCGTCTTCTTCAGCGTTTTCTACGCTGTGACCGCTGCCGCTCGTCAGGCCGTACCGTTCGTGGTACGACAATTCAGGCGCATAGTACCGGTCGTAGAAGTTATAAAAATCTTTGTCAGTAAACAGGTTCATCCAATCGACCTGGCTGTACCGCTGATTGTATGCGTAATTGTGGTCAGCCAGATGGAGCAGGTTGCCGTTGCTGATCTGGACGGTTCCTTCCGGCGAGAAGAAGATATGCATCCACTTGTCGTTCAGCTCGTCGCTGTTCCACGCCGCGAGGTCGTCCTTCGGGCTGTTGATGCTCGTGTTGACCCAGTACGAGCTCGATACGCTGTCATCGTAGACCGGAGCCGAGCCGAAGACGTTCGTCGTCATGTCGTCGGTGCTGAAGGTGGCCTTATCCTGTACGTAAACCTTGTCCAGATGCAGCGCTCCCTCACTGACGTGGATATTGCCGGTATTCAGCCACAGATGGTCGAAACGCACGCCGCCGTTGGTCAGGATGTCGCCGATCACGAGGTTGTCAATCGGCTGGTCGTCCGCCGTGCCTTCCGGCGTAATGACCAGGAAGCCGTCGCCGTCTTCACGCTGCTTGATGCTGTCCAGATCCATGTTGGAGCCGGAAATCGCAATCTGCTGGGCCGCTTCGATGTTTTCCACATTCATGTCCTTGCCTTCGGACTTCACGAAAACAGCTACGAGGTTGCCGCTGACATTGACGAGATGGAGATTGCCGTCGGCTACGGAAACGCCGGCGTCCTGCTTCGCATACAGCTCGTACAAGTCGACGTCGCCGACGCCGTCGTGTTTAACCGTCACATTGCCTTCCTCGGCACGAATATTCGCCCAGTCTCCATCAGCACCTTTGCCATTCGTTTCTTTAATATCGCCTTTGCCGCCTTCGTTGATAGAAACGGTCACGTCGCCGTGATTCGACGTTACATCAATGACTTCATGGACGCCGTCCTGCGTACCTTCAAAGAGGATATTGCCGGAATTTACATTCAAATCAATGTTTTGCTCAGACTTCAGGTCATCGCGAAGCGTCATATTGCCTTCAGTCAGTACCTTAAAAATGATGTCCTCGCCGGCAGTTACTGCGCTGTTGGCCGTGATATTTCCGACGTTCGTCGTGAACAGCACGTCCTTATCGGCATTAAATACAGCCTCGCTTTCCGTCGTGATGTTACCCGTACCGGAAACGTTCGCCACGATGTTGCCGCCGCCTTCGCCATTCGAATTAGCCGTGACCGCGCCGTTGAAGGTAATGGAGCCGTCGCCGGTAACTTCTGCTTTCACGTCGCCGTCACTAGCCGTCGTCGTTCCTTCAAAGACAATATCGCCGTTCGCAGCCGTCGCTACGACTTCTTTTCCCGAAGCGATGTTGCCGTTGACAGTAATGTTGCCTGTGTCATCAACCGTAATCCCAGCCTGCAGCTCCGTATTGAGAGCCGACTGAATACTGCCGTTGACGAGCACCGTGCCGCTTTGCGTCTGGGCCAAGACCTTGCCAGTTTCAGCCGTTACCTTGCTTTCCAAGGTGTCTCCCAGAGTAATGCTGCCACTGCCTGTCTTTGCTGAGAAATTATTGCCAGCCGTCGCGCTGCCGGTTACGGTAATCGCGCCGCTGCCGCTTCCCAAATCAATGTCCGTTCCCGCAGCTACGTCGCCCTTGACTTCAATGTCGCCGGCAGTAGTATGGGCGTTCACAGATCCCGCCGTTGCGGTAACGTCGCCGCCAAGAGTAATCTTGCCGTCTACCGTATCCGCCTTGAATTGATTGCCAGCTGTTGCGATGCCGTTCACCGTAATGGCGCCGCTGCCGCTTTCCAGTAGGATGTCGGTCTTAGCAACAGCGCTGCCGTCTACAAGAATAGCGCCCTTATCTGTCTCTGCGTTGATATTGCCTTCTTCTGCCGACACGCTGCCGTCGAAGGTCACATCACCGCTGCCGGTCGCAGCTGTGACGTCGCCGCGTATGGCCGTGACGTCGCCGTCAAAGGAAATCGCGCCGCTGTTCGTCGTCGCTTCGACTTTACCGTTGTTAGCTGTTACCTTACCGGTAATGTCGATGGCGCCGCTGTCTGTCGAAGCGTAGAAGTTATCTCCCGCCGTCATCGCGCCGTCGATGTGGATAGCGCTTTGTTCGCTGCGGAAGCTGATGTCGGCGGTTTCTTCGCTGCCTTCGGACTTCTGCGTCGTCGCCGAGCCGGTCACGTCAAGCGCGCCGTTGGCACTGCCGTCATGATGGATATAGATGCTGCCGTCGTTGACAGTAATACCGGCAGCGGTATCACCATCCGTATCGCCGAACTGCACAGCGAAGCTGTCGGCGGCGCTGTGGATTTCCACATTGCCTGTCAGGCTGTCATTGGTCAAGCCTTTGACCGTAACGGACTTGATCTGATTGTTTTCACTCCGCAGGAGCTGGCTGCCCGTGCTGGACAGGTTGACGTGATTAGCCGTAAGGCCGCCTTTCGAAGCTGCCGACTGGGTGATGTTGCCGCCATTGGCTGTGACGTTGATAGAGGCTTTGCCTTTTGTCGTCGTGATGCTGCCGTCAGCCAAATCGACGTTGACGGCTGAAATAGAAGCGCCGCCGTTTGTCGTCGTGATGCTGCCCGTAAGCCTTTCGTCTTCTTCCGTACTTTCACGACCAAGACTGACATCGCTGACGCTGGTCAGGTCGAAGCTGCCTCCTTTGATATTGGCGATGACAAGACTACCGTCTATAGCACCAGTGCTGTTTTCGCCAGAAAGCCAGATTCCGCCAACCGCATCAGCATTGACTACAACGCCGTTATCTAAAATGCGGATAGCCGTTTCGTTAGAGCCGATACTTCCAGTTTCCGCTGTCATCTTAAGGATATTTCCTACGTTAATGCGACTTTGAACGGTTGTTCCTTCTGTGGTATACATCAAAATACTATCCCTAGCTATAAGGTTTGCATCTTTGCCCGCTACTACGTACCGGATGTTTAAATCGCCTTGCTGACGAATAGATACAGAACCTGCTGCATTCGCAGATAAAACGCCTGTAATAGCTGTATCCACGTAGGTATCCGTCGTACTGCCAATGTCGCCAGTGCCGCCGGCAATAGTTAAATCCTTGCCCGTAAGCGTACCCTTTACATTAACGCCAGCATCGCCTTGCAAACGAATATTTCCATCTGTCTTGACATCTGTAACATTCAGCTTCGTGCCTTGCACGCCAGCTACATATACATTATCTTTGCCAGTCACATTTACTATGCCGTCGTTTTCTTGTACTTTAACGGTAATAGCTTGCTGTTGACTAACTGTAATTTTATCTTCTCCCCACGTTATATCTCCGGCTTCTGCTCCTGCTAAAATTTGAAGTTTTTCAGGATCGTTTAATTCGTCAAATTCAATGTATTCCGCTTCAGCATCAATACCGATACCCTTTGAAGCCTCTAATGTAATATTGTTCGCCGTTACGTTGGGAATATCGACTACCTGTACATCTCCTTTCTCTGGATTAAGAACGCTTTCCTGAATCGCGTAGAGGAGCTGGTTTTTGCTCCATCCGTAGTTATCGCTCTTCGAGACTTCCGCATAACTCGTAATGAGATCCTGCTCTCCGTCACTGAACCCTTTATTTTCGAAGTACTTCGTCTTGGCATTCTGATACTGCTCATACGCGGCATTAATCTTCTCTTTGTTTCCGTCTGCTTCTGCAACCGCATTGAGATAGGTCTCTTTTGCCTGCTGTATGCCTTCGTCTTTATAGAAGGCATCTGCCGCGGCCCAGTAGCGTTCGACTTTTTCTTTATCGCCGCCTGCAAGCGAGTTAGCCCGATTCGTCAGAGCTTCTACGCGTTCAGCCTTAGCTTTATCAGCAGCATTTGTGCTCTCGTTTGCCTTGTCCTCCGCATCAATGAGGCCGCTTTCTAACCAGCGGTCAATCTTATCCTGCGCACTGCTGGACGAGCTGTTTTCCGACGGATGAGCGTCGACGAAGCTGCCGTTTGTTACCGTAAGCACGGCGTCGCCGTTCGTGCTCTCGATGGTACCAAGGCGCATATTACCGTCTGTCTGAGTGAGCACGATGTCGCCTGCGGCAGACGCGTTCACACTGGAAGCCATCGTGTCGGAGCTGTAAAGTTCGCTGCCGCCAAGGATTGTAAGAGCATTGTTCTTCGTACCGATAGATCCCATCTTACTGATGAGGTCGATGCGCTGGCCTTTTACAGCGTAGTCGCCCGTATGAGCGTCGAGGATACTGCCTGCCGCTTCAAGGTAGACATTGCCAGTTGCGGCACTCATGTCATCATCGCCACCAGTAATCATCTGTTGGATATTCAAATCGCCATGAGATGAAATGAACGAAATATCTCCGCTGTTGGTCGCTACGGCAACATTTGCGCTATCGCCAATAGCCGCATGGTTTACATTCACTCCAGTCTGGGCATGGATCCTAAGATCATCTGCATTGATGACGGCATCACCGACAGCAGAAACTTTACCACGCTGGCTCGTCAACGTAACAGAACCTATACCATTGTGCTTTGAATCGCTCGCAGAGCTAATATTGCCGTTAAGCAGCATGTCTTGATTACTTGTAATATTGATATCGCCATTGCTGCCATTCATAAACATGATGTCAACCGGCTTATCGGCCTTGATAGTATAGGTGCTGCTGGTCGATGCGCCCGTCGTCTCAGACCAAGTATAGTGGGCAACACCATAGCCTAAAATTGCTCCCAGCCATTCAGGCATGTCATCGCCGCCCCAGTCTTTATCGATATCCATATCGCTGACAGTCACATCTCCCGTGTCAAGGTAGTGATCTGTCGTGACGGAATATTCCGAATCGCCTTTGCTAACGCCGATGACAACGCCCGTATTTAACGGCGTATTACCGGAAATCGACGAGGACGACGTTTCGGTTTTACCACTTTGAATCTCTTGATTATTTAATACATCATCAGAAGTAGCGAATTTGATAAGACCCCATAAAGCGAAGTCTTTAGTATATTCATAGAATTTGACATCTTTATCTCCACTCGTCCCTCCTGTCCACTGAATGGATAAGTCGTCAGCAGGCTTATATTGCGTTTGATTTCCCGAAACAGTGCTTTTACTAGTGGTTTGTCCCTGTTCCGTTGTTAAGGGAGTTTCCGTAACGCTAATGCTGCCGCCGTTAACCCGATATTCTGTCAACAAGCCTTTTTGCGGATCGTTAATGCTGATAAGGCCTTCAATGTCGTTGTTGGTAATCGCATTAACCCGCAAATCCCGGTCAACGGCACTTGTATTGATCGTAATATCCGGAGTTCCGTCCATCGCTACGACGCGGCCATCGCCAGTACTAGTCACAATGCCGTTGATATAGATTTTTCCACCGCCAGGTTCGATACTTTCACTCAGCAATTCCTTGGTCGCCGGGTTGTAGTAAATTTTTACGGTGTAATCCCATACGCCCGTTTCTTCATTATAAGTAGCGCCTAGGTTATCCTTATTTTCGTTGACTATATTGATGCAGTAATTGTCATTTCCTAAGACATCTTCATTAGACAAGATCCCCTGCGCATCCTTATGTTGAGCATACTGCAAATCCAGTTCTTGTACTCGTTCTAAGGACTTATCATCTAGTTTAACTTTATATTGCTGATACCCGCTTTGTACTAGTCCATCAATATTGACATTCAAGCCGCTAATGTAGACGTTTTCTCCGCCTAAAATCCCACTGGATTCGTCAACAGTATAATTTTTAATATCATTGATTTCACTTTCTGTAAAACCTAATTCATCTGCATGAGCTAATAACTCATTCTTATAGTCTTGATAGTTCTTTATAGAAGCAAGCCACGATACGTTTTCTTCTGCAATAGCTTTATCAGATAAATACCGCTGAATTTTGTTGGCAATGGACTCGCTAAACTGATATTTTGTTACCGGGTCTTGTCCCACCAGAAGTAAGCCATCGCTGTTTTGTGAAACTGCTCCTCTTATTGCTTTTAAAGTAATGTTCCTCGCACTGATTTGCGCTTGTTTATCTACGATGATATTTCCATTAGCATTTTCTATATGGATATCCCCAGTCGAATTCTGTACCGTTCCAAAAACGCCAATGTGCGGAGCCGTGATATTATTCGTAGTAGTTCCTTTACTTTGGACAGTAATCGTCGGTACTTCCGCATTCGCAGTACTGCTGCTTACGCTTCCGCCAAACCCGTCAATTTTATTTTCTGTGACGGACACGTTGTTTACGTTGATGCTGCCGCCTTTATCCTTAATCACCAAGTCATTGACCATCAGATACATATTGCTGTCACTCGTGATGGTCAAATTGTTCGCGCCTTGTGCAGACAGTTTTCCCGTTCCAGTTACGGTATCAGCGTCAATGTTGATATTGCCGCCAGAAACTACGATATCCGGAAGGGATATAGCCGGAAGAGATATGGACTCTACGATAGATTCTACCTTATTTCCCTTGTCATCATACCCGGTAACGACAAAGCCGGCATCTTTCATTTCGTTGAACAGCCGTTCTTTTTCACTTGCCAATAACTTGTACTCCGGCGACTGCGCATCATACTGCCCTAATAACGTATTCAGTTCATCATACCGGCTTTGCAAACCATTTTTGATTTCTACTGCGCCGACTGTAACATCACTCGTGTCAAACCAATCCTGATCTTCTGGTCTGGTAATCTTTATCTCATCGTAAATCAAGGCCGATTCATCTTTTTTGTCTTCATCAACTTTAAAATTACCCGTAATGGTTAAATCAAGACTGTTATGAATACCAGAACGCACGGCGCCTTGATCCGTAATGTTGACAAAGTTATTCGTTGTTTCCGGCCTTTCACTCATATCGCCTATAGCGGTAGACGTAATCGAGCCAGACCCACTCTCGCCGGTGTAAATATTATATTCACGAGCCGATTCTGTAATTGTCGTCAGCCCTTTGCCTGCTTTCAGATTAGCATGGCGTACGCTTTCCACTGTACCGGCAACGGTCACCTGATTGTTTTGCGTCATGTTATTATGCACTGTAGGAACCGTGCAGATTGGAAGCATCGTCTTATTATACGCATCAGCAGTAATATTGTAATTCAGGGACGAAGAGATTCCATCGAGGTTTGCTCCGGCATACAGATTGACATCATTTGCACTTTGCATATATCCGCCGTTTACTGCAACGGAATTAGCGCGATTAAATTCGCTTGTATTTTCAGCCGAAGCCGCTCCTACTGCGCCGCCCTGCGTATCTGCCATAGTATCTAAAAAGACAATGGTATCGTCTGTTGCTGCTAACGTAATATTTTGGTCTTTCTTTTGAGTGAGTAAATTGGAATTCGTTACATTAACGCTATTGTTGTAATTAATAGCATGGTCGCTGAAAGCAAGGGCGACGGGAATGACGCCGGCCGATTTCAAGTTATTATTGGCGTGAATGTCTCCCGTCGTCGAGGCAAAGGCCGTAATGCTGCCTTCGTCGCCTGCGCCGGTAAGCGTGCTGTTCTTCATATCTACGCCAGCCGTAAAGTCGAGGTCGTCCTTATAATCGGTGGCGTTGACGTTGATGCCGCCGTAGCCGGAGCCGTCAATCTCACCGACGTAATCGACCTGGTTCTGCGCAACATAGCTCTGCGCGCCGTCTGTCGTGATGGTCGCGTTGTCGAGAGTCACGTTGGCCGAATTATTGATAATATTATTCAGCCACGTGCCACTGCCGCCGACAATTGCCGCACGGACAGCATCGGATTTGAGATCGACGTCCATACCGTTCAAGGCCTGAGCCGTAAAGCTGCCCGTCGTATTCCACGTGCCGCTGAGCGTCACATCTGTATCCGCCGTGTAGTTGTTTTCCACTTTAGCGGCATAGGGGCTAATGTCGATGAGCGCGCCGCCATAACCGTTTGCGTCGTTATCAATCTTAGCATAGCTGCTGCCTTTAATATCGACATTCCCCAACCGGCTCTGTTCATTGCCTTTCGCAGTGACCTGCGTGGAAAGATGCGCCGCTGTACTCGCCAGATTCGTGCCGGTCGCGATGCCGGTCGATGCGCTGATGCCTTTGGCCGCCGCTATCTGCGTGACCGTATTGAGACCGCTCACGTTCAGATCCGCAGCGCCGGAGTCACGGCCCTGGAAAACGCTTGCTCCGATATGGACATCCACATCGCTGTAAACTTCTGCGCCGCCGGTATTGACCTGCGCCGCGCCCGTTATCCCGGAGAACGGCGAAGCGCTGATGCTCAGTCCGTTCATATCGACGGTCTGTTTGATGTCTGCTTCTGCTTTCGCGGTCACCGCATCTGCAGTAAAGGTATTGGAATCGTCTACATTGACGATGGTCTTCAGATGATCTTCCTCATCAGATCCGCCTACGTTCGCTTCCGCCACGGTGATAGCCGCCGATGCAAACATACTGCCGCTGACTGCGCCCGTTTCCGCCGTAACGGACGGCGCATTTTTCGCATACAGACCGATCGTGTCACCTGCAGTGAAATGGCTGCCGCCGATTACTTCTGTACCCACAGTTCCCATTTCATTGGCAATGGCTGATACGCCAGCCCCTGCGAATATAAGTCCGCCGCTTCCAGCAATGGCTCTGACATGAAGACTATCTCCCTCTGCTTCGCGTTTTGCATTTACAGAGATAGTGTTACCTGCTGTAATATCAGTATGATTAACAGTAACTGTCGTCTCGCCGCTATTTGTTCCTTCCGCCACGATGACGCTGGCCGCTCCGCCGCCGGCCAGAGCTACGCCGATTGCTTCTACATCTGCCTGGCTCGTATCTTCTGCCGACACAGTAACGCCGCCCGTCGTCTCGATGGAACTGTTTCCGATGCCCACTCCGGACTTGCCGTCCGTGGAGATACTGCCGTACGCCGCGCCGATAGACGCAGCACCGCCCAGAGTGCCCTGATAGATATTCAGATCGGCTTTCCCGTTCACTGTCGCCTGCACGTCAAATTCCGCCGCACGAATCGCCGAAGATGTGACTTCTACGCCGCTGTTGCGGTGCACGCCGAGGATGCCCACGGTGCCGCTCACGCTGCCGGTCATACTAGCCGTTGCCTGGATGCCGTCCATTTTTACATTCGTCGTTTCTATCGCGTCAAGGTCAGCTCTGCCGCCTGCATCCAGCGTCGAGCCGTCCACTGTTACCTTGACCATCGATTCCTGCTCGCCGCCTTTTCCTGCCGTGACGTAGGTTGTGGATGCCGGATCTTCTTCGCTCACAGCGCCCAGCGTATAGGACGACTGAAGCCGGTTTCCGTTGATCGCATCATTGGCTTGGGCATAAATGCTGTCCATATCGACGCCGTCTTCTTTGGCGTTTCCGTCATCATCCGTCTGGAGATTGGAACCGTAAACGCTGTCCACGGCTTTGCCCACATTGGTAACCATGACGTTTGCACCGCCCGCAGCGCCACCGGCCTGCGCATTGACGGCAAGTTGATTTACAGTGCGCGTCTCATTTGCAGATATACCGATATCGCCGGAAGCATAGAGTTTCGCATTTTCCACATGGGTCTGCACCTGGCTATCGATCGTATTCACCGCGACGCCTACGCCCACGCCTGCCGCACCGACTCCGGCTGTTCCGGATTTATTAGTGAAATCGATCTCATTCTTCGCGCCGATGGTAATATTCTTCGCCGCGCCTTCGATCTTTTCTTTCTCTACAGAGGTCGTTTTCCCGTCGTCGCCCTGTACTTCTTCGGTATAGGTAACTTTCTTTCCGATGGAAGTATCTTCGACGATCGTATTCACTTTGCTGTTTACGTTGGACACGCCGATGGAGCCGGCCGCACCGACCACCGCGCCACCGCCGTTGTAAAGCTGATAATTTACCTTCGTATGATTGTTTGCCTTGATCGTGACCTCACCGTCCGCTCCGGTCATGGCGATTTCCGCATCGGTAGCTTCCGCCGAGGTCTCGCTGTTTTCATTGAGCACGCTCACGCCGATGCCCACGCCTGCTCCCGCGCCGCCTGCGCCGACGGCCACACCGAGCGTATTCATCTTCGCCGCGTGATCGGCCGTCACGTCAAGAGATGCGGCGGAGACTGCCGTGCCGTTGATCCGGGCGGCAGTCTTGCCTTCGAGAAGAGCCACGCTGGTCGCATTGGACACGCCTGCGCCGATACCGCCTACGCTGATGCCGGTGGTGAGCGAAGAGATGCCCTGCTTCGCTTCCGCGTCTACGGAAAGTGTATCTGCATTTACCGTATTTTTGGACGCATAGCGGCCGTTGTCGTCCGCGGCGCCCTTGCCGAGGATCTCCGCCGACACTTCGCGGGAAACCGTATTCGTATCACTGCCGAGGCCGACGGCCGCACCTATCCCGGTTCCGTTTACCGTGCCGACGATGCCCGCGCTGTTCGCATAGTCATGGGCCGTCACGTGAACGTCACCGGCAGACGCAGCATTTGTGTTGATATCCGCGCCGCGGATCGCGGCGGACGTGCTGCCGCCGATCATATTTACATTGACTGTTCCGTTCACGGCCGCGCCCTCTCCGGCCGCACCGCCGTTGACCAGGAAGGATTTGATAGTATGAGTAGACGAAGCCGACACGGCAACGCCGCTGTATTCGCTGTCTTTGCGCTCGTCTGCCAAAGAGGCCGTACCGTCAAACGCATCTTTATCAACGAACCCGTCGAGAATCTTATCATCGCCTACGCTGTCTTTGACTTTCTCCTTATCGCCTTTTCCCTCAGCGCTGACTTTCGTATCGTCTCCTTCGACGGACGCATGCGTCCCGCTCGTGATCTCATTGACGGAGACAGAGAGGCCGACTGCCGCGCCCTGTACGGCTACAGAAATACTGCCCGCGTAGTTGGCGATGCTCTCGTCGCTGGAAGCCGCGACGATGACATTGTTCGACGCTGCAATATCCGCGCCGCCGGCAATTACGGCTGTCGTCGTATTGCCTATCTGATTGACTGCGACGCTTCCCGTAACGCCCGCACCAGTGCCTGCCTGCACGCTGCCGCCGACGCCGATGGTCTCGATGTTCGCCTGATTCAGTGCGTCTACGCGCAGATCTTTCACATGCATCGTCCCGCCGGTAACAGCCGCTTTCACATCAGCTTCGCTTCGGTTCACAGCGACCCCTGCGCCGACTGCCGCGCCCGTACCGCCCGCATTGGCGGCGAGTACATCCGCCGTAGTCAGGATGGAATTATGGCTCTCTGCGTTTACGTCCACGTCTGCGCCGGCATCCGCTGCAGATGCCGCCTCACCGGTTTCTGCTTTGGAGGCGCTTGAAATCACGGTCCCATCCATAGACGCTTCCGTATTTTTATTGATAAGCGCCGTCGCCGCCGATCCCTGCACGGCCGCAAGGCCGCCGACGGTGATACCCACGCCGACTGCAGCCGTCGTCAGGGAAGAATTGTCCTTTGCCCCGACTTCGATCGCCGCGCCGTCTTCCGTGGTGATATCCGCGTGATTCACCTGTGCCGTATTCTGCTGTTTTTTCTCATCGCCTTTACCGCTGATATTGCCGATCTCGTTATAGGCGACTGCGCCGCCAACGGCAACAGTTTTGCTGACGCCTACACCGCCGGCTACAGCAAGTTCGCTGCTCTGATCGTCCGTCGTTACAGACAGGAAAGAAATATGATCGAGCTTTGCCCGCGTGCCGTCCGATGCCGCATCAATAACAGCTTCCGTATTGTTCCGCCCGATATTGATGGCGATCGTGCCGTTAGCCGCCAATTTATCCGTAGAAACGCCGACACCAGCACCGACGGCGTACAGTTTGCTGTTGTTTTTCCCTTCGACCGTAACAGATGCGCTGCCTTCGGCCGTTCCGTCTTCATTTTCGTAACGATCAATGGAGCCGCCTTTGACGTACGCACCGGTCGTATTTTCAATATTGTTGTAGGCCAGCGCCAGACCGACGGCATTCTTGCCAGCGCTGATCTGTCCGGCTACATTGACGCCAAGCGAACCAGTGAGCGCCTGAACGCTCGTCGTATCCGCATAGATATTCGCTTTTTCGATGGACGCAGTCGTGTCATTATCAATGGTCTGCCAGGTAAGGGAACCTACGCCAGTAATGTTTCCATTCGTCCCGGCACCGCCGGCTGCTACGCCCACGAGGAGAGTATCGCTTTTCGCATAGACGTCTACATCAGCAACGTCCGCACCGCTTTCCGTGCCGGAGGCAGTCACTTTTCCACCTGTAATATGGGCGTCGAAGTCGTTATTGATATCACTGATAGAAATCGCCGCTGCCCCCGCGCCGCCTTTGCTGTCCGTTGCCGCGCTGATGCCGAGGGCGCCAGTAACGATCGTATTGCCCGTCTTGCCCGGGTCCTCCAGATCATCCGCCGTATCCTTCACGTTGTTGATATAGCTCTGGCCGGTAGCGTCAAGTCCGCGGTCGGAAATATACGTGTCGTACTTTTTCTCGCCCAGATCCATGTCCTGCGCACGTACGCCCACGGTTTCCGCCATGACGTCCGCATCTTCAATCCCGGCAGTCACTGTGTTAGTGAGGCTGTTGTATGCCGCTACACCATTAAAGCCAATGCTCTGGCCTCCGCTGGTCGTAGTTGCGGAGACACCCGCCGCAACGCCCACCTGGGTGATATCGGTCAACGCGGATACGTCTACAGTGCCCATGTCATTATACGTGCCACCGCGGATGGCAGAGGTTACCGTATTCGTCAGGCTACTGTAACCGACAGTGCCGCCGATAGCCACGCCTTTGTCTCCGCCGACGACAAGGCTGGCATTGATCCCGCCCGTTACCTGGGTGTCGTTGTCATAGGCGCTGTTCGTGAGCTCGGTCTTCACGGAGCTGCCGTTTTCCTGATTAACCGTATTGTTTTCCATGACAGCTTCTATGGTATTCTTGCTGTCGTTCACGGAGACAGACGCCGCTCCATTATAGCTCTGACCGCCGCCCTGTCCCGCTTTCGCAGCAGAGAGACCGAGACCGGCCGCGACAAGGGCTCCGCCTTTCTTCGCCGTATTGACGATGGCGTCCGCCCCTTCAATCGTCGTGCCGCTGATGCGGGAAATGGCTGTCGTGTCGGTCAAATTCACAGCCACCGCGCCGGCAAGGCCTACGTTTTTATTATTCCAGTTCTGGTCGGTAACAGACTGCTTCCAAGTAATCGCCGCAGCGCCGCCCCACGCGCCGATAAAGCTGTCGTCTTCCGCGCCCACCTGGAGCGCTGTGCTGTCGCCAGATAGATTTACCTGCGCACCGTCCACGAGAGACGCTGTTTTCCCATCTACCAGATTCACGGAAGCGCTGCCTGCGCCGGCAATTGAAAGGGACGGCAGCTTCGCCCCCATCTTCCCATTAGTAGGCTGCATATCTGTCGGCAGCATCTCAGAATTATTCAACGCACCGGTCAGTTTATTATTGATTGCCGTATCCAGCTGATTAAATTTGTTAACGACTGTATTGGCTTTATTGTTAAAAAAGGTGCCGATCTTATCAGCAATCCCCGGCTCGTCGCTGTCATCCCCAGTCACTGCCGCACCGGCAATAGTGACCGTATTGATGACGCTGTCATTCAGCGAGGACACGTCCAGCAGACGGGCATTGATCCCGCCTTTCACTGTATTATCCGCACTGCCGAAGAGCGCGGCGGCCTCTTCCGTCGTGAGCCCTCTCCGGGCCAGCTCAAGAAGGCGTTTTTTCGTCTCATCGGTTCCGGCGGAGGCATCGGCGTCATTATCTGCGACAGCAGCAATGTTATCTACCGTGTAATCCGTGATCGCAATGGACGCACCGATGCCGGAGGTCTGGCCGAGAGCCCCGCCGCCGGCGATATTCGTAATGACCGTCGTATTGCCCGCGTCAATACGGACGCCGCCGTCATCTGTGCCTTCGGACTTGCCTGTGCCATTGGCCGTGAGCACGGCTTCGTCATCGATGGAGACGATGCTCGTGCTCTCCCCTTCCATGTAGTTGGCCATGCCGGAGAGCCCATTCGAGCCGCCCTTTCCTGCTCCGATGGCGATGCCCGTATGCATGACGTCGTTATCCGCTTTTACATTCACAGCCGCGCCGGTAATCTCCGCGCCTTCCGCTACGGTGACCAGACTGTTCGTCTGTCCAAAATGGATGCCTGCCGTGCCGCCAACCGCCGTTTCCGCGCCGCCATTCAGCCCGATTTTGCCGCTTATGGCTACGTCCTTCTGCGCAACGACCGCGTTTACATCGGCTTTCCCGGACGCGTTGATTTCCGCTTCGCGGCCAATCCGCACAGAGGCATTATTTTCGAGTCTGTTGATATTGACAGAGCCGGCCAAACCCAAGGATGCGTCCCCTTTGCCAGAGTTGTTGCTCGACGCCTGGAAATTGGCATAGTTCGCAGGATTCGCAAACGCCGCCGCCGCGCCAGCCACCGTCAGTGGACCAACAAAGATGTCTTTAATCTGAGCCGTCACCGAATCGTCGGAAACGTTCTGTGCCGCCGCAGCCAGCGCGAGCATGGCATCATTCCCTTCCTGGCTGTCTGCCCAGTTGGGATCTTTCGCCACATTATCTTTATATGTCTGCGCTTTCTTCGCCAATTCCTCTATTTTGGCCGTATATTCTGCATTGGAGGCATATGCCCCTTTCAGCTTCTCGCACATGAGAAGCAAATCGCCAATCATTCTGTCAATCCGACCGTAGCGGAATTCACTGTTAGCTTCCACCGTCACATTGGCACCCGAAAGGATAGCGTGTTTTCCGTCCGCCGCTTCTCCCCCTTCGATAGTCACGCCCGCTTCGTTACTGATGCTCGCGTCGAGCACCGCCGCGCTGACAAGCAAATTCGGATTATTTTCGTCTGTATGATTGTTCGTTGTGCCCAACGCCTTCATCTGCGTGTCTTCGACAATATTATTGGCGCGCACAGTAATATCGCCTTTTTTTCCTTCCGCATCCTGCGCGGTGATCTGCACGTCTTTGCCGATGGACACATGAGCGGCGTTCGATTCGTCCACCACAGCAACGCTGGCGCCTACGGAGAACATATCGCCAAGCTTATCCACGAAAGTCCCCACAGTATCTTCGGGGTTATAAAACTTCTCCTTAATCTTCTGCACTGCGCCTTTAATGGTCCCCATGGTCTGAGAACCAAGAACGGTATCGGTCGCTCCGGTCATCAACATGCCTGTGCCGATCGAATTATCCGCGGTCACCGTATTATTCGTGACAAGGTTGCCCGCCGTTACAGACACACTGTCCGCTTTAAGAGACGCATTCACTTTTACATCAGCGCTGCTCTCGTAATTCGTCACGTTGACCGCTGTCGCCGCAGCTGCCGCTTCTTTCCCCTTAACAAGCGCTTCCGTGTCGATGCTGTTCGTGCCAACAGCGGAAATAGCCAGATCTCCGCTGATTTCCGTCATTTTCGCCGTATCGGCAATCTCTACAGTGCTCGTATTTTTCCCATTGGCGATGGTAATCGCCGAATTGACCCGAGTGTTATCGTTTACATTGCCGCCGAGATAGGTCGTATTATCCGTAGAAACTGCTTCAAGGTGAGTATCCGCATTGGCGGAAATATTCGTATCTCCGGCGGCCTTAATCGTACCGGCAATGCGGACGTTCGCTTTATTTTCCGTATTGGCGTAAGCCGCTGCCACAGAGGGGATATTGCCGCTGTGCTTGAAATTCATCACTTTAATAGCAGTTGTAGACGAACCTGCCGCGGCTTTCACCCGGCTGTCCGCAGTGATATTGATAGATTTCTTCTCCGGCGTATCTTCCGTCGCCGCGATTTCCGAAGCCTTCGCCGTAAGGACAGCATCTTCCCCGATGTCCACGGAAGCTTCGCCGCCGAGTACGGCATAGGCTGCATCCATGTTGAGCGTAAACGCGCCAGCGGCCGCATTGATATTACCCAACGGTGCGTCAATGGGTCCGCCAGTGATGAAGCTATTCCGACTCTCCGCCGCGACGTTCACATGCTGAGCAGTCACGCTGCCGTTGATGGCGATATCGGCCTTCGTCTTGACGATCTGACCCCATACGTCCAGTTCGTCGGCGGTCTCGCCGCTTTCATCACTAAAATATTTTTCATAGGCTTCACCGCTCGACGCCGTAGCGGTGATGTCCGCGTCGCCTGCTGCGTCGATGGTACCGTTCATTGTTATGGACGCATGAACGAGATTGTTATCCGTTGTAGAGTTATCAAAATCCGTATCTTTCTCATTGCGTTCCGTCGCTACTGCCGCTAGCACGATGTCGCCGCTGCCCTCCATCTTCTCCAGTTTCAGGCTTTCAATGTCGGCTACTTCCAGCTGCTCGGCATTCAAATTGACAACATCACTAAAATCTAACATGCCGGTCTTCAGTACGGCTTCCGTATCCGGCACTGCCCCTTCTTTGCCGACGCGGATATGCGCCGCTTTCATCCCGATGCCGTTCGTCGTATGGATCTTCCCTTCAACGGTGATGGTGCCGCTCGCATTAACGGGAATCTGCATCGTAGAAATATTCTTCCACTGGGCGTCAAAGGCTTCTGCGTCAAATCCTTTCAGATCATCACCAAGAATGCCTTTCATATAGCTTTCCGTCGGCGTCATGACATACAAAGAGCCTGCATTGATGACGCCACTGCCTGTTACGGCCATGCCATCTTTACTCAGGAAGAACAGGTTGCCGCCGATTTTGCTGTCTTTGATAGCGTTGACCGTACCGGCTACGTTAATGCGGTCGTTAACGAAGTTGACTAAGTTATCTTTCCAAGCTCCGTCTTTTTCCTGGAAATACATATTAGCGATATCATTAGCCGTTACATCAAATTTATTAAAGCGATTAACAGCCGTATTACCTACTGTTTGGCCAGCATAGATATTGTGTACATTGCCATTGGTTTCAATTTTACCATTATCTGCCCGATCAAAAGTCGACGCCATGGCCGCAAAGGGATTGCCGATAAAGCTGAAGGCCGTGACGGCCGTCAGGACTTTTCTTGCCAAATCGAGGTCGTGTTTTTGCTGTTCTATTGTTTTCGTCTGGTTACGCTCTTGCTTGCGCGTAAATTGTCGTATGTATCTCATCGCAATGCCTCCTCATATGAATGCATTAGAATTGACTGTTGAAGGAAAAGTGGACGCGGGCCCGGCTTTGTTCCTCGTCATTGATCGTGCGGATGAGGGGGAAGCCCATGCCGACGTTGACCGACATGTGGTCGCCGATAGCCGTCTTGATTCCGAAGCCCGTGCCGACGAGGAGCGTGTCGTCGTAGGCGCTTTCGCCCCAGACGCGGCCTCCGTCGAGGAAGATGTAGGCGTTGGTCTTCTTGGACGACGTGAGGGGAACGGTGTATTCCACGCTTCCCATGACGCCGCTGTCGCCGCCGAGCAGGCTTTCCGTATAGCCGCGGACGCTGTACATGCCGCCGATGTAGAATTGTTCAGCCGACGGCAGGTATTGGGTGCTGCTGAGCTGTCCGTCCAGGCGGGCCGTAATCATTTGTCCCGACGGAAAGGCCTTTTGGTATAAGGTATTGAAGTAGTACTTGCCGAAATGCTTCGTATTGCCGGCGATGTCGTCGTAATCGCCGACGCGGTAGGCGTGCTTCTGATAGAAAATCGTCGTCCGGCCGTAGTCGATCTGGTCGAAGAACAGGGACCAGCCCTTGACGGTGTCGTCGATCCAGTGCATGCCCATGAAGTCGGTTTTCGAGTTTTGGTAGCCGTATTCCAGGCCCATTTCGGATTTCACCGTTTCCGTCGTCATAATGGGCTGGGTCAGGGAAATGCCGTAGGCATAGGAATGGCCCTTGACGTCCAGATCTTCCAGAGGCCCGTCCGTAATGTGGACGCTGTTGGTGCTGTAGTTGAGGCCCAGCTTCGTCCCATTGCGGTTGATGGGAAGGGAGTAGGACAGGCCGAAGGATTTCGTGCCTTCGGAAAAGACCGAGGTCATCATGAGGGAATCGCGGACTCCCGTCAAGCTCCGGTCCTGCCAGAACATGCCGCCGCGGTACAGGCCGCTCGTCTCGCTGCCGGCGTTGTCGGAAAAGAGGCCGAAGACCTGCTGCTGCGGCTCGTAGGCCGTAATGACGTAGTCCGTCGTGCCGTAGGTCTCGCCGGCTTTCATGGCGATGCGCAGCTGGGCGTCGTTCGTCGCGTTGAACCGCAGAAGATCCTTATTGACGTCGGAAATATTAGTGATCTTTCCTTCTTCAATAGCGACGCGGTTGCGAATGTAATCTTCCCTCGTCGAGTTGTTTCCCTGTACCGTTACGGCGCCGGTCTTGCCTTCGACGACGCTGATATGGACGACGCCGCCCTTAATGGTCTGCGGCGCTAAGTAAGCCCGGCAGGTCATGTAGCCTTTTTCGCTGTACAGTTCATTGATCTGTTCTACGATAGTATATAAGTCCTGTATGGAGACTTCCTTGCCGATATAGGGCGCTGTCACGGCCTGTATTTCCTCGCCGCTCAGTACGTCCGACTCGTCGACGATAATGTCGTTCAGCTGAAAGCGGACGGCTTTCGACGTGTCTTCCGGCGTCGTCTCCCGTTGGTCCTCTACCTGGCTCGCTTCGCGGCCTTCGGAAATGCGCTGCATCGTCCGCTGCCATTCCAGGTATTGGCGCGTGCGGCTCAGCTGTACGCCCGAATCGTTCATCCCGGTCAGCTCACTCGCCGGCGGCAATTCGACGGCCCATGCGTGACCCCCAAGGAGCACGCTGGAGGCAATGATAACTGATATATATTTAGTCCAGACTTTCATCGTCATGTAACCCTCCTGTTTCTATGGTCTTTTTATCGTATTTTTATTCTTTATAATAACTTTTTATGCGTCATACAAAACTTTTTGCCAACTGCTCCGCAGTTCGTGCAGTCATATACTTTTTCAACTTATATTATAAAGGAAGGTACTAAGGTAAATATATTATACAAAAGTATATACTTTAATAAAAAACGAGCTCCGGCGAATTTCTTTCTCTCTTTTCGCACAAAGCTCATTAAATATTTATAAAATTGTGAAAAGTATATTTTCCAGGACCTTATTCCGTATTATAATGTAATTACTTGCAGTTTTTCCCATGTGTTTCGGGGTGTTTCCATGAGTCTATCTATCTGCCTGTAAAGGGGGTGCTTTCATGTTAACGGAAGAAGCGCTTATATTGCAGCTAAGCAAACGGATTATAACGGCGTATTTTGAAGAACTGGACTTGACGCCGCTCTTTTCTCATTTATCGGACGACGTCATCTGGGCCGGCGCGGGAAAACATATGCAGCTGACAGGCTATGAAGCCGTCACGGAGGCCCTCCGCCGCGGCCACAGCCAGCGCGTCCCCTGCCGCATCAGCAACGAGGAGTACACCGTCCGCCCGCTGAGCGATACGACGTGGCTCTGCCAGATTTGCTCCGACATCACGACGGACCCGTCCTGCAACATGTTTATCCACGAATACCAGCGCTGCGTCTTTATTTTTCAAAAAACGCAGCGTTGCGATGACGGCTGGGAAATCATCTACCTGAATAATTCCGTCGCCTATAACCGCCTGAACGACCAGGAGCTGTTCGCCGCCGAGTACGGTATGCACAACTTCCAGCAGCGCGCCGAAGCTGATGGAGAAAACGTCCTGACGACGCAGGACAAGTACCAGCTGTACAGCTACATAAAACGAAATGCCTTTGCTAATCTCGACGCAGCGGGAAAAAATCTCTTTCTGGCCCTGTCCCTCTTTCCATCCTTTACGGGAGAGCTGGCGTCCTATGTGATGGATTCGCCCCGCGCCAAGGATCTTCTCGACGCCGAGGTGGAACGAAATCCCTTCTTATATTTCGATTACCATGACGGGACCTATTCCTTCCATCCCCTGCTGGCCTCGTATCTGCACTATGTCTTTTCACGGAAAAGCCGCCGCTGGCAGCAGGCGCAGCAGCTCCGGGCGGCGCACTGGTACCTGCAGGAAGGCGACTATAAGCAGGCCATCGTCCTGGCCCGCCGCGCCGGCAATTACGATACGGTCCTGACGGCAATTGAGCAAGGCGGTCGGGAAAGCCTATACGGCTTCGCCCATGACGTCGCAGCCGATACGCTGCAGCACGCTTCCGCCGCAGAACGGGCCGCTCATTTGGAAGGATGTTTTTACTGCGTCTTATACGCCTTCCGCTGCGGCAAGTGGCTCCTCGCTGTCAAATATCTTTCCGTTCTGGCGGACTGCGTCGAGACGGAGTTCGCCGACGCCGCCCAGCGCCTGTACTACGCGGCCTATGCCGAGGTGATGAAAGGTTTCTGCTCGTACCCGGATCTTTCCGCTATGACGAAGCACGTCCAGCGCGCCCGGGAGCTTCTCCCGTCGCCGCACGACCTCATCCTGCCATGGACCTTCGGCTCGCCGTCGCCATTGTCCCTCTATCATTCCCTGCCGGGGCAACTGGAACAAACGGCGGAAGGGCTGCGGCAATTTACCGCTTCTTATATACGGCTGATTCACGCCGACGTCTTTCCGTGTCAGACCGATTTTATCCGCGGCGAATACGAATACCTGACAGGACGTCTCGACGAGGCGGAACAGACGCTGACTCAGTACGTTCATGCCAATTCTATCGTGCCGAAATGCATTTCCCATCTGCAAACGGCTCATTTTTATTTGGCTCGCCTGGCCCTTTGCCGCGGCGACGCCGCAGCGCTGCAGAAAGAAGTACAGCACCTGCACTCGCTGAAGCTCCAGGTCTACCCACAATGCGGCACGGCTGTAAAGCACCTGTGCGAAGCCTTCCTCCAGTCGATGCTGAACAGTTCGTCGGCTTCTGTGCCCTTATACACCTCACCCCCCCCCCCGATAGACGTAAATGGCTGTTATTATCCCATCGCGCCGATAGCCGCCGTCATACAGGATAAGGTCCTGCTGAGCCGCGGGGAGTTTCCACAGCTCCTGCTGCAGGCGACGGATCATTATAAAACGGCGATGGACTCGTCGTGCATACTGCCGGCGATTTACGAATCGATTCTTCTCGCCTGCGTCTACGAGCACGCCGGCAACATAGACGGAGCGGCAACGGCATTGAAGCAGGCCGTCGCGCTGGCCCAGCCCGACCATCTCATCATGCCCTTCGCCGAACACGCCGAATACTTGCCGCAGACGATGGAACGGCTCGGCTCCGACGCGGCGGCGCCCTTTATCGAACAAGCGCAAGACCTTTCTCTGGCCGAACCGCTGTCAACATTGCGTACCGCTCTCGCCAAGCCGTCCTTGCCCTTATCCAAGAGGGAACAAGAAGTCGCCGCCATGGTCGCCACCGGCCTGACCAATAAGGCCATCGCCGGTCAATTAAACATCGCCGAAGTAACCGTAAAGAAAACGCTGAGCCAAATATACAAAAAGCTGGGCATTACCAACCGCGCGGCCCTGTCGCACTACATGTCCAATCATCCGGCAGGCTGACATGCTGCAAATTCTTTCACAATAATTCAAATAAGCTAACAAATACACTAAATCAGCAAATGATTTCAGCAAAATTGTTAGCTTATTTTTTTGCTTATTTTGTTTTTTCTTTGCTTATTCCTTTGTTTATCAAAAAATTAATCTAAATTTCGCCGCATTAAGCAAACAAAAGCAGCGATAATCAAAATAGTTGTTTGATGAATCTAACTATATTTGCTAATATATAACATATAGAAGGGAGGATACGCTAAATGTTACCTGAAGATTTAGTAGAATTAGCTAACACGATTATGCAAAAAAAAGCAGAATCGCAATATATAGAAGTAAAAAGCGCTCATGAAGGCTGCCCCAAAAAGCTGTACGATACATTATCCAGTTTTTCTAATCAAGACCGCGGCGGAATTCTGATCTTCGGCCTTGACGAACGACAAAATTTTGAGCCTGTCGGCGTATATGATCTACAAGATTTGCAAAAAAAAGTAACAGAACAATGCAAGCAAATGGAACCTCCGGTGCGAGCAACATTTACCTTTGCAGAAATAAACGGATATGACATATGCTCTGCCGAAATCCCTGGTTTAGATTTATCAGAACGACCATGCTATTATCAAGGTATCGGCAGGGTAAAAGGTTCCTATATTCGCGTTGGAGATGCCGATCTTCACATGACGGATTATGAATTATATAGCTTCGAAGCGTTTCGCAAACATCAGCACGACGACGAGCGCCCCGTAGAACGAGCTACCGCATCAGCATTGGATACGGCGTCGTTAGAAAAATATGTATTAGAAAGAAAAGTAGATCGTCCTCAATTTTCCTTGCTTTCTTCTGACATGATATATGAAATGTTAAATATCTTCCGGAATGGTGTGCCCACCTTAGCCGCATTGATGAATTTCGGCATATATCCGCAAGGATATTTCCCGCAATTAGGCATAACTGCAATTGTCGTCCCTGGAATCGAAATCGGCGAAACAGATAGATACGACGCCCGTTTTCTCGACAACAAACGAATAGAAGGAAACATAGCTTCTATGGTCACGGAAGGATTGGCCTTTTGCCAGCGAAATATGAAAACGAAGACTGTCATTGATACCAAAACGGGAAAGCGAACAGACCAAACAGAGTACCCCGTCAAAGCCATTAGAGAAGCCATTTTAAACGCAGTAATCCACAGAGACTACAGCATATACACGGAAGGCACGCCAATTCAGCTTAATATATTTTCAAATCGAATCGAAGTCCACAGCCCCGGAACCTTATATGGCCGAATGACTGTCGAACAGCTCGGCATTTCAAAACCAGATCTTAGAAATCCAGCCTTAGCCGTTATGGCCGAATCGTTAACAAAAGCAGAAAACAGATACTCGGGCATTCCAACAATGCGCCGGGAAATGGCGGCTTGGGGATTACCTGCTCCTGTTTTTGAAAATCGCCGCAATGAATTTGTCGTAACCTTCTTCAATACCCCGCAGACACCTAACGAGCCAATAGATATTCCATCAGCAGTTGAAGCCGAAAATCCGTTGTTAGAATTTTGCAAAATACCGCGTACCCGAGCAGAGATTGCTGCATTTCTCGGCCTGAAAACGACATTTTACGCTATGACAAAATATATTCTTCCGCTATTAGATGCAGGCCTGTTAAAAATGACGCTGCCAGATAAGCCAAGAAGCCGAAATCAGAAATACTATTCTGACTCGATCTGACGTTAAAAAGCGCAGCCCTGTGAGCTATTCCACAAAGCTGCGCTTTTATTATGCCTTATTCTTAAATGTATACGGGCCGTTTACTGCTGAAGCCAGCGGCGCACGTCGTCTTCGGCATCGAGAATCGTCGTGCCGAACAGCGTCAGCCCTTGCCCAATCGTCGCCGTCGGGCACAGGTCGTGCAAATCCTGCAAGCTGGTGCCCCAGCCGCTGCCTTCATGAGTGCAGAAGGGCATGATGATCTTGCCGCCGAAATCATGAGATTCGAGGAAGGTCCACACGGCCATGGGCATCGTACCGCACCAGTTCGGATACCCTAAGAACACGACGTCGTACGGCGCGACGCTGTCCAGCTGCCGTTCCAGAGCCGGGCGGGCCCCGTCGGCCTTTTCCTGTCTGGCGGCGGCTACGGTTTCTTTATAGTCGTACGGATAGGGAATATCGCGCCGTATATGGAACAACGACCCGCCCGTATACTGCCGTATCATGCGGGCTGCCCGCTCCGTGTTGCCGACGGTCAGATCGACCAATTTTCCGCTGGCATAATTTTGACCGGCGTGAGAAAAATACGCAATGAGACAATTCTGTTCCCTATACTTCATGCTCTCGCATCCCTTCTCTCCAAATACACCGCAGCCGCTACCTGCTGCGGCATCTATTATTATATGCCAAAAGCGGCCTCTCGTGAAGACAGACAAAATATCGGCACAACGAATCATTTTGTTATGCCGTGCACGAATAGCCGCAGCCCGTAATATCTGGACATGGCGCAGAAGTCAGAACCCCTCTTGGATGGCGCTCCTTGAGGGGTCAGATGTCTAACTTGTTCAATTCTCCTAGCCTAGGCATAATGTACCAATCAATCTATCTGATGTCAATAGATGTATTTATACTTTATCTGAATACGCACGCACAACACATCCAGGTATTATGTAGCAAGTTGTGATATAATAAACACGTTGCTCTCTCCATCCCGGCAACAGGGAGGAGGTGACGTCTTGGAATTGGGTACATCTTTCCTATTGTCTATCATAGCAGGCGTAATAACCCATTACCTCTGTCAGTGGCTAGATAGGCATTTCTAGGAGCAACTAGCCCCACGAAAAAGCCCCCGCAAAGCAGCCACTTTCGGGGGTTTTCGTGTGTCTTGGAACCTATTCATCTTTCCTAATTGCATTATAACAAGGCTCGCACTGCAAGTCAATGCTCCGCCGCCCGATATGCCGCTTATTCCTGCAGCAGCTGCCGGGCAAAGGCTCTGGCGCGCTCCGCTTTTCCTTCGTCCATGAATACGGTCTTATATCCCAAATGCCGTTCCGCAAACAATCCGGCGTAGCGGAGCTTGGAATGCCTGCAGTAGCGCTGTATGCCTTCGGCGAAGATGTCTGCGCCGTGCTCCGGCTTATAGCCGCAGGTCGTAAAGACGGCGACCTTCTTGCCGGCCCACAGCGACGGGCCCACTTCGTCGCCGTAATACTTGTTGAAGCCGTATACGCAGCGGTCCAGCAGGGCTTTCATCGGCGCCGTGCAGTACCAGGAATAGATGGGCGTCGCCAGGACGATGACGTCGCTGTCCTTTATGTCGGCGGCAATGGCCGTCATATCGTCGTCGATGACGCAGTTGAAATCAGACCAGTCCTTCTGGCAGCCGCGGCAGGCGTGACAGCCTTCTATCTTTTTGTCGTACAGCCAGGTCAGCGTGTATTCTGCACCGCCTCGTTTCAATTCATCGCAGAAGGGCTCTAAACACTGGGCTGTGTTGCCGTGTTTTCTCGGGCTTCCCATCAAAATCGCAAACTTCATCGCTTCATCTCCTCATACATCACAAAAACTGTTTCATCCCTATAGTTTCATCTATATATCGAATAATGATGATTTTATTTTATCATAAGACAGCCTATTTGGCGAATCTTTGCAAGGACTGCGTATTGTAGTACAATAGTAAAAGATTATGCAAATCATACTATAGATTAGAAGCTATATAAGGAGGGCTCCGCACCATGGCTCATGTAAATGAAAATTATTTAAAGCTCCCCGGCAACTATTTATTCGCTACGATTGCGAAAAAAGTAGAAGCCTTTTCTAAAGCGCATCCCGAAGCAAACATCATCCGTCTCGGCATCGGCGACGTAACGCGCCCCTTGGCTCCGGCCATCATCGAAGCGATGCACAAGGCCGTCGACGAAATGGGCAAGGCCGAAACGTTCCGCGGCTACGGCCCCGAACAGGGCTATGATTTCCTCCGTCAGGCCATCATCGACGGCGACTACAAGACGCGCGGCATCGATCTCGATATCGACGAAGTCTTCATCGGCGACGGCGCTAAGACTGACGTAGCCTGCATTCAGGAAATCTTCGGCAGCGATTTGAAATTTGCCGTAGCCGACCCGGTATATCCGGTCTACCTCGACTCCAACGTCATGCTCGGCCACACGGGCGACTGGAACGCCGAAAAGGGCATTTACGACGGCGTCGTCTATCTCCCCTGCACAGCTGAAAATGGCTTCAAGGCCGAACCGCCGACGGAAGACGTAGACATCGTATACCTGTGCAACCCCAGCAACCCGACGGGCACGGCCATGTCCAAGGCCGAACTGGAAAACTGGGTCAAGACAGCGAAAGAAAAGAAATTCATCATCATCTACGACTCGGCCTATGAAACATATATTACGGAACCGGACGTTCCCCACAGCATTTTTGAAATTGAAGGGGCTAAGGAAGTCGCCATCGAACTGCGTTCGTATTCCAAGTGCGCCGGCTTTACGGGCACGCGCTGCTCCTACGTCGTCGTCCCGAAGGCCTGCGTAGGCTATAAAGCCGACGGCACGGCTGTCGAACTGAACCCCATGTGGAACCGCCGCCAGTGCACCTTCTTCAACGGCACGCCCTACGTCATCCAGCGCGCCGCCGAAGCGTACTACAGCCCGGAAGGCCAGAAGCAGTGCCTCGCCGACGTCAACTACTATATGGAAAACGCCCATATTATCCGCGACGGTTTGGTAGAAGCAGGCTTCACGGTATACGGCGCGACGAACTCCCCCTATGCCTGGGTACAGACGCCGAACGGCATGAAGAGCTGGGATTTCTTCGACCTGCTCCTGGAAAAGGCCCACGTCGTCACGACGCCGGGCTCCGGCTTCGGTCCTCACGGCGAAGGCTATCTGCGCCTGACGGCCTTCGGCACGAAGGAAAACACCATCGAAGCAGTCAAACGTATTGCTGATTTAAAATTATTCAAATAAAAAGGTGGTTTAACCATTGAGTACCAATCTGGAAGTCGGCATTGTCGGCTTGCCGAACGTCGGCAAGAGCACCCTGTTCAATGCCATTACCAAAGCCGGAGCAGAAGCGGCAAACTATCCTTTCTGCACGATTGAACCAAACGTCGGCGTCGTCGAAGTGCCGGACAACCGCATCCAGGTCCTGACGGACATGTATCATCCGAAAAAGACGATTCCCGCCGTCATGCGCTTTGTCGATATTGCCGGCCTCGTAGCCGGCGCGTCCAAGGGCGAAGGGCTGGGCAACAAATTCCTCAGCCACATCCGCGAAACGGACGCCATCGCCGAAGTCGTCCGCTGCTTTGAAGATTCCAATATCACCCACGTAGCCGGCTCCGTTGACCCGATCCGCGACATCGAAATCATCAACACCGAGCTGTGCCTGGCCGACTTGGAAACGACGCAGAAGCGGGCCGACCGCATCGCCAAGGTAGCCCAGTGCGGCGACAAGGCGGCGAAAGCGGAATACGAAGTCCTGAAAAAAGTCCTGGCGGCCCTGGAAGAAGGCGAACCGGCCCGTAAAGCCGGCCTGACGGAAGACGAGCTGCCTCAGGTCAAGGATTTGAATCTCCTCACGCTGAAGCCGATTATTTACATCGCCAACGTCAGCGAAGACGAAGCGGGCGATCCGGACTCCAATCCGAACGTCAAGCGCGTCGAAGAATACGCCGCCCAGGAAGGCGCTCAGGTCGTCGCTGTATCGGCTAAAATCGAATCGGAAATCGCCGAGCTTCCCGACGACGAAGCCGCCGTCTTCTTAGAAGAGCTGGGCCTTCCCGAATCGGGCCTGGACAAACTCATCAAAGCCAGCTACTCCCTTTTGGGCCTCATCAACTTCTTCACGGCCGGCGCCGACGAAGTGCGGGCCTGGACCATCGTCAAGGGCACGAAAGCGCCGAAAGCGGCCGGCAAAATCCATACGGATATCGAACGGGGCTTCATCCGCGCCGAAATCGTATCGTATGAAGACCTCATCGCCTGCGGCAGCGAACAGGCCGCCAAGGAAAAGGGCCTCGTCCGCCTGGAAGGCAAGGAATACGTCATGCAGGACGGAGACGTCACGTACTTCCGTTTCAACGTCTAATATCGTCTATACTCGTAATGAACGCAAAAAAAGCGCTGTTTCCTTTGAGGGGCAGCGCTTTTTCGCATGGTTACATATATTCGTCTTCGTCGTGCCAGGACTTGCGGCCTTCCCGTTCATCCGTAAAGCCGACGAGATAGTCCAGCGACACATGGTACAGCCTAGCCAGTACCATGAGTTTTTCTACGGAAATTTTTCGTTTTCCCAGCTCATACATTCCATATCCAACTTGCGAACAGTTCAATACTTTCGCCACATCGGCCTGAGACATTTTCGCTTCCAGGCGAAGAGGCTTCAAACGGCTATAATATTTCATCGTACCACCCTAGCTCCACTGCAACAACGGGGAACACCGCATTCCCATTTACTTCATTATCTACCTTATATAACTATAATCTATTTGTATGGTTATATCAACATTTTTATGACTATCTTTCCGCGAAAATATGGCACAAGTTCATTCTTTCTTTACATATTATGTAATTCTATAAGGTAATAAAAAACGACAGGGAATATATTAAAAAGTATAAACCCTGCCGTTATCTTTGTCATGATCTATAAAGCTGCACTTAACCGACGTTGACGAGTTTGCCTGGATTCATAATATCATTTGGATCCAAAGCCTTTTTAATAGCCCGGATCATCTTCAATTCTCCTTCAGGCGTACAGGCTTCGAATTCTTCCAATTTCTTAAAGCCGATGCCGTGTTCTCCCGACATTTTGCCGCCTAGAGCATATACGCGAGGGAACAAATCGTGATGAAAGGCTTTGATTTTGTTAAACCATTCTTCCGGCGACAACCCATTATTGTTCAGCGGCAAGACGTGAATGTTGCCGTCGCCGATATGAGCTACGGTGACGCAGTACAAGTCGTATTTCCGGCGCAGTTCCGGCAGCTGTTTCGTAATATCGGGAATTTTGTCCAGCGGCACGACGAAATCTTCCGTCTGGAACATCTTGTCGACGCTGCGAGCCGCTTCGGCAAATTGCTTGCGCAGCTTCCAGATACGGGCGTCAGCTTCAAATTCGTCGATAGAGCCGTTGGCTTCCGCCAAGTCGCAGAGCTGTTCCATCTTGCGGTCCGAATCTTCTTCGTTAAACGATTCGACAGTAACGATGACATAGTCGCAGCCGTCGTCGACGTGGGGCATCTTCATGTCCAGGAATTTGCAGGTAAGCTGCAATGCTTCGTTATCCATAAATTCGATGCTCGTCGGGTCGATGCCGGCCTTTAAAATCTTATTCGGCAGGGCGAAGGCTTCTTCATCGGATTTAAACACGCAGACCATGTTGAAGCTATACGGCGGTAACGGACGAAGTTTAACTGTAACCTCTGTGATGATGCCTAAAATACCTTCCGAGCCTGCCAGCAGCTGTTCCAGGCATAAGCCGGTAGAGCATTTTTGCAGACGCGCGCCGAGCGTGACGATATCGCCTGTCGGCGTAACGACTTTCAGGCTGTAAATCTGGTGGCGCGTCGTGCCGTATTTGACGGCTTTATTGCCGCCGGCGTTGTTGGCGACGTTGCCGCCGATTTGGCAGCTTTCGGCACTGGATGGATCGCCTGCGTATAACAGGTTATGCTTGCGCGCTTCAGCCTGCAGCTCGCCAGTCAATACGCCGGTCTGGCAAGTGGCGTACATATTGTCGGCGTCAAATTTCAAAATTTTATTCATGCGTTCCAATTCGACGACGATGCCATGGTATACGGGAATAGCGCCGCAGGCGACGCCGGAGCCGGCCGAACGGGGCGTCAATGGAACCAAATACTCGTTCGCCAGCTTGACGATCGCCGCTACTTCTTCCGTACTGCCGGGAAATACGACGACTTCCGGCTTGCGGAAGTAAATCGAATTTCCTTCTTCATCAGTCTGATAGGCCGTCAAATAGTCTTCGTCGGTTTTGACGAATTTATCCCCTACGACGTTTCGTAATTTTTCCAGTAATTCCGGCGTAACCGGATTAAACGTTGCCATTATTCAATCGCTTCTTTCTGTATCTAAAATTTAGCTCATACCCCTCACTTTGAGCCGCTCGCGAGTGTAGGAAATCCTACCGGCTAAAAAGCGATTGAAGATAGTATAGCACGTTAAAATATATTGTAAAGGCTGCTATTTTCAATATATTTATCATTTACAAGGCAAGACGTCGTTAGAAAGACAGGCTCTCTTCCGATAATTACTTATGGTTCTACGTTTTACCAAAATTAATTCTATTTGGTTATATATTATTTTGTCATACAATTCATGATTAGAATAGCTATTCAGAAAGTCGCTCCCACGTCTCGTACGCGGCGTCCAGCTGTGCCTGCGTTTCGTCGTAAAGGCGGGTCAGCTCCATCATCTTGTCGGCGTCGGTCTGCACGTCGGGCAGGTTCATCTGCACTTCGTACATCTTGAGCGTCGCTTCCAATTCGGCGATTTTCATTTCTATTTTTTCCAGCTTCAAGGCCGTTCCGTACGGCGGTTCCTTGCGCGCAGGCCCTTTCTTGGCAGGCGGTTCCGCCTTAGCCGCTGCAGCGGCCGGCTTAGGCTTTGCCGCAGCCGTTTCCGCTTCCCGTTCGGCCAATTCCTGAGCCGCCCGTTCTTCCGCTTCCCGCACCTTTTCCCGGTAATAGGTATAGTTTCCTAAAAATTCCTTGATCTTCTTATCTTCCAGCACGAGGGTCCGCTGGGTAATCTTGTCTAGGAAATAGCGGTCGTGGGATACGACGAGGTACGTGCCGCCGAATTCCTGCAGGGCCTGTTCCAGTACTTCCCTCGTCGGAATGTCGAGATGGTTCGTCGGTTCGTCGAGGATGAGGAAGTTGGCGCCCTGCAAAAACAGCTTCAATAAGGCCAGCCGCGCCTGTTCGCCGCCGCTCAGGCTGTCGACGACCTTAAATACGTCGTCGCCTTGAAAGAGGAAGCGGCCCAGCACGGAACGGGCTTCGTCTTCGCCGTAGCTGAAATCGTTCATGATTTCTTCCAGCACCGTCCAGGCGCCGTGCAAATCCGTATGCTCCTGGGCGAAGTAGCCGATATGCACGCGGCTGCCCAGGGTGATGTGGCCCTTGTCCGCTTCGATTTCGCCCATAATCATGCGCAGGAGCGTCGTCTTGCCCGTGCCGTTCGGCCCGATGAGGGACGCCGACTCGCCGCGGCGCAGCAGCAGGGACAAGTGGTCAAATAACTGCCGGTCGCCGAAGCCGCCGCAGATATCGTCGAGGACGAGGACCTTTTGGCCGCATTCTTCTGCCGGCGCAAAATGGAAATGCAGCGTTTCCGCTTCAGGAGCCAGTTCGATGCGCTCCAGCCGGTTGAGCTGGGACTGACGGCCCCGGGCCTGCTTGGCCTTGATGCCGGCCTTATACTTGCGGATATATTCTTCGGTCTGGCGGATATGGTCCTGCTGTTTTTGGTAGGCCCTTTCCAGAGCCTTGCGCTGCTCCGTCCGCTGGACGATGTACCGGGAATAATTGCCCTTGTATTTGGTCACCTTGCCGTGTTCCAGCTCCAGTATGCCCGTCGCCACCTTGTCCAGGAAATAGCGGTCGTGGGACACGATGAGGATGCCGCCGCCATAGGACAGCAAGTAGCCTTCCAGCCATTCCAGCATGTCCATGTCCAGATGGTTCGTCGGTTCGTCGAGGAATAAGTAATCGGGACGGCGTACTAAGGCCTTGGCCAGGTTGATGCGCGTCTTCTGGCCGCCGGAAAACTGCTGCACCGGCCGGTCCAAATCGGCTTCGCCGAAGCCCAGGCCGTGGACGATCTTCCGGGACATGGATTCGTATTCATAGCCGCCGAGCCATTCAAACCGTTCCTGCAGGCGGGCGTATTTGTTCATGACGCTTTCATCGTCGGGATGGGCCTGCATGTCCTTCTCCGCATCCTTGAGCTGTTCTTCCAGGCGCAGCACGTCCTGCCAGGCCTCGGTGATGGTCTGCCGCAGCGTCACGTCGTCTTCAAAGGCAATATCCTGCTGCAGGTAGCCGACCGATTCGCCTTCGGACACGACGAAGACGCCGCTGTCATATTCTTCCTGACCCATAAGGCATTTCAGGAGCGTCGATTTGCCTGCGCCGTTGGCTCCGATGAGGCCGATGCGTTCGCCGCGGCGGATTTCAAAGGATACGTCCTGAAACACCGTATGGACGCCGAATGATTTCGATAATTTCTGTACTTTTATACTTCCCATGGTTATCCTCTCATCTATGCTGCATCATGATATAATTTGCTAAGTATACATTATAGCATATCTGCTGCCGCCGCGACAGCTTCCGGCCGTTGTCATATCCCGGCGAATATGCTACAGTAAAGGCAAAGACACCTTTTGAAAGCGGGGGATAGATTATGATGTACAAACACGTTATGCGCCGCGCTGCGGCGGCCTGCCTGTTCGTAGTGAGCGGGCTGTTTCTGAGCGGCTGCGCCGACCTGCACGCCGACATGACCTTTAAGGACGACGGCTCCATCGTCCTGCGCAAGGACTTATCCTTTCAGATTCCCATGCAGGCCGACATGGCCGCTTCCCTGAATCAATGGAAGCAGGAAGACCGGCAGAACGGCTTCACCGTCGAAGATACGGCAAACGGCTACCGGTCCAGCAAAACCTACGCCGGCATACAGGATATTGCCGATACAGGCGGCGAATTCTGGACGCCCGACCCGGAATACGGTGAAATCCGGCTGCACAAGGGCCTCTTGTATGACTATTATTCCATCCATACGCGGATCAAGGGACAGGAAAACGCCGCCCTGCCACAGGCCCATTACGAAGACAATATTCCCAATTTCTTCCAGGTACCATCCAGCGTCGACGTCTGGAGTTATTTGGAATACCGCAAGCAGGCTGAACGGGAAGCGGCCCAGCTCAACGAAATCCATAACCAGGCCGTCGCCGCCGCCGTCAACTCGGCGTCTCTCGACTTTACGATGCACCTGCCCATGGCCGTCGACGCCACAAACGCCGACCAGGTCCTCGACGACGGCAAGACCCTCGTCTGGGATTTGAAGCCGGCCTTTATCAACACCCAGGGCGCCTCGGCAGGCCAGGATATTCACATGCAGGCCCAGTTCCGCATTTTCCATCAGACGACGGCCATCCTGCTAGGCGTCGTCTGCGCGGCCCTCGTCATCGCGGCGATTGTCTGCGCCGTCCTCGTCAAGCGCAAGCAGCCGACGGGACAATCCAAGCCCTATCTCATCGGCCTGGCCGTCTCCATCGTCTGCCTCGTCGGCTTAGGCGGCCTCGTCCAATCGGCTACGGCAACGCAGGTCACCTTCTCCGACAGCGACCGCATCATCAGCAAAGCGTTGCCAGAAGGCTCAGCCTATCAAACGCTTCCGTCCCCCAACAGCCTGGACACCGCCAAGGCAATGGCAAAAGACCATACTCTCCATGGTGAAGTCGTGGCTGTTTCCGAAGAAGATGACGACGGCTACCTAGCATTGTTCCAGACGACAGCCGGCCCTTGTTTCGTCATTGCCGACAAAGCCAGTGATTCCATTGCCGTTGTGCCATTCAAACAGTCGCTCATCCATTTCCGCACACAGTACACCCAGTTCTCGAACGGTAAAAAGAGCTATTACCCCCTTACCTTTATCATGGCCCGGCAGAATGACACGAAAGATAGCCCTGACGTAAAACTAGGCATCTGGCAAAACGACATGCATCAAATTCCCACATACGTTCTCATTGAACCCGATGAAAACGATGTCATCCACGTTGACGGCAATCCGTCTTCAGCCTGGAACACCCTTACGCCATCGCATTATCAAGTGCCAATGAAAGATGAAATAAATATCCGCATGGCCAAGATTTTTGCCAACCACATCGACAGCCTGAGCAAGGACGTCCGGGCCCGCGACGTCATCCTGCCGAATAAATAAACCCGCAAAAAAAGACCTCGTACGACGCCGTACGAGGTCTTTTCCATGTCTTTATTTTTTAAGCAATCCCTTTTCTTCTATAAAGGCCGCCAGGAGCTCCGCCGTACCGACCATGAGCTCCGGACAGGATACGGGGCCGCCGTTGGCCGGGCTCTTGAGGACGCGGCAGCACGACGCGTGGAACTTACCCATCCACAGCTGATAAAATTCCTTTACGGGAGCGTAGATTTCCGCCTTGGTCTTTTCTTCCGGCGTATTGCGGCCTACGAGAAGGCCCAGGATATGGCAGGCGCCGTTCAGGGCGCCGCAGAGACAGCCCGAGCCGCCGACACCGCCGCCCATGACCGATACCATGCGGAACACGTCGTCCGACAGGTTGAGGCCGTAATATTCATTGCAGGCCTTTAATACCGTTTCGGAACAGTTATTGCCGCCTTGCTGGTATTTTTTTACTACGTCTTGAATCGATTCCATTTCGTATTACCTCCTAATGCAATATCTCGTCCTTTGATTATATCACATTTTTGCCGTTCTGCCCTTTACTTTCGTTCTCGTCATATCAGGCCGGCAGACTATGCAAATATAGCAATTTGACAAATCTGAGATTCATGATACACTATGTTCAAGACAATTTTACATCCTTTTATCCAGAGCGGCGGAGGGACTGGCCCAATGAAGCCCGGCAACCGATAACGACGGTGCTAATTCCTGCGGATTGATTTCCGAGAGATAAAGACCCTGCGACGATACCTCTTTCTCTTGGGAAAGGGGCTTTTTTCATGGGATAAAAGGCTAAACGGTCTTACGCCATATCATTTTATATTTAGGAGGAATCATTTATGAAGCATTTCAAAAAACTTACCGTCCTGGCCGCTGCGGCTCTCTGCGCGCTGGCCGTATTGGCCGCCGGCTGCGGCAGCGACGCCCCGGCAGGCGGCAAAGAGTCGACGCAGAATAAGGTCCTGACCGTCGGCGCGACGCCCGTTCCCCACGCGGAAATCTTAAACGAAATCAAGCCCCTCTTAGCCAAGGACGGCATCGATTTGAAGATCATCGAATTTACAGATTACGTCAAGCCGAATCTGGCCCTGAACGACAAGGAGCTAGACGCCAACTTCTTCCAGCACGGCCCCTACATGGAAACGTTCAATAAAGAACACGGCACGCAGCTCAAGGCCATCTGCAAGGTCCACATCGAACCGATGGGCATTTACTCCCATAAAGTCGCCAAACTGGACGAATTGGCAAACGGCGCGAAGGTCGCCATCCCCAACGACCCGACAAACGGCGGCCGGGCCTTGCTCATCCTGCAGAAGGCCGGCCTGATTTCCCTGAAGGATAACGGCAGTATCACCTCTACGGTGCAGGACATCGTGAAAAACGACAAAAACCTCCAGTTCGTCGAATTGGAAGCCGCCCAGATTCCCCGCTCCATTGACGACGTAGACATCGCCGTCATCAACACGAACTTCGCCATGGAAGCCGGCCTCAATCCGCTGAAGGACGCGATTTTCCTCGAAGATAAAGACTCGCCGTACGCTAACATCTTAGCCATCCACGAAGGCGACGAAAACCGCCCGGAAATCCAGGCTCTCGTCAAAGCCCTCCAGTCTCCGGAAGTGAAGAAATTCATCGAAGACAAATACCAGGGAGCTATTCTGCCCAGCTTCTAATACAACACACATATATATTCATGCAAAAGGGCCTCGTTCCAGGCCCTTTTGTTATACATACGGCCATACTTCATGGTATAATATAAACAAAAACACGCGGCTGTACTCGTGCTTATCCCCTGTCAGCTATGCAGCAAGGAGCAATATATATGCGCACAAATGAATTATTTGCAAAAAAAACAGTCTTTTCCTTTGAAGTCTTCCCGCCCAAGCCGGATACGCCCATCGAGACGATTTACGCCGCTTTAGACGAGCTGAGCCAGCTTCATCCCGATTTCATCAGCGTCACCTGCGGCGCCAGCGGAAGCGGCAGCGGCGGCAACCGCACCGTCGAAGTGGCCTCGGCTATCAAGCACACCTACGGCTGTGAAACGGCGGCTCATATGCCCTGCATTTACCTGACTGAAGACGACGCCCTGCGTACCCTGGACGCGCTGAAAAAGGCGGGCATCGAAAATATCCTGGCCCTGCGGGGCGACGAAACACCGGGCCGCGAACGGGCCCATGTCTTCGAACATGCCAGCGACCTCGTAGCCTTCATCAAGCAGAACGCCCCGGAATTCAACGTCATCGGCGCCTGCTATCCCGAAGGCCATACGGAAGCCCAGACCATGGCCGCCGACATCCGCAACTTAAAGACGAAGGTCGACGCCGGCGCCAGCGAGCTCATTTCCCAGCTTTTCTTCGACAACGCCACCTTCTACCGCTTCCTCGAACGGTGCGAAATCGCCGGCATCAGCGTCCCCATCGAAGCGGGCATCATGCCTGTCACCAATAAGAAGCAAATCGAACGGATGGTGTCCCTGTGCGGCGCGACCTTGCCGGTCAAGTTCCAGCGGGCCATCGCCAAATACGGCGACAATGCCGAAGCCATGCGGGATATCGGCATCGCCTACGCCATCGACCAGATCGCCGACCTTTTGGCTAACGGTGTCGACGGCATCCACGTCTACACGATGAACAACCCCTATATCGCCAAGAAGATTACAGAAGCCGTAAAAAATCTATTATAAGAAATCCAAAAAAGCCCTGTACAGCATCGCTGCACAGGGCTTTTAGTTTACCATATCGTTTTATTCTTTCAGCACGTAGCCGTAGGCGTGGACGCGGCCGTCGTCTTCGTGTTCCAGGTACACGCCCTGGATTTCCGAGGCAAAGCCGGGAAGCTCGTTGAGCCCTTCTTCGAGGGCCTTGAAATACTGGACGGCCGTCGGCGACCACCGTTCGCCCGGCACGACGCAGAGGACGCCCGGCGGATAGGGCAGGGCCCCTTCAAGGGCGATCCGGCCTTCCAGCTCGTCGAGAGGCACGAGCTCGCCTTGTCCGCGAATAAAGGCGTGCTGCGCTTCCTGCGGCGTCATGACGTATTCGGGGAAATAGTCGCGGCGGAACAGCTTCTTCTGCAAATCCTTTACATTTCTCGCCTTGTAGAAATCGTGCATTTCCTGGCAGAGCTGCTGGATCGTGTAGCCGGCGTAGCGTGCCGGATGGGAGTTGTACACGCCCAGGAGGACTTCCTGCATGGGCACGTTGTTGTCGACAAACCGTTCGAATCGGACGAGCTGCGACGTCAGGAAGCGGAGCTTATTCCAGTTTTCCGCCGGCGTCAGCAGGAACAGGATGGAATTCAGGTCGCACTTTTCCGGAATGACGCCGTTGCCCCGCAGGTACGTCGCCAGGATATTAGCGTGGATGCCGAAGTCTTCATACTCGCCCGTCTCGGCGTCGATGCCCGGCGTCGTGAGCAGGAGCTTGCACGGGTCGACGCGGTACTGGTCCGGGCCGTAGCCTTCAAAGGCATGCCATTTCGCGCCCGGCTCAAAGGTGAAGTAAGCGATGTCGTCGGCCATCTGCTCCGTGTCGCCGTCCTGCCAGGGCTTTCCGTGCACCGTCGGCGCGATGAACGGCTTGATATAGTGGCAGCGCTGGAGGATGCTCTTGCGGGCGTCAATGCCCAGCTTCACGCAGTCGCGCCACATCTTCCGGCCAGCATCGCCCGAATGGATTTTGGCGTTGACGGCGATAGTGGCGAACATGGGATAAAAGGGGCTCGTCGAGGCATTGGCCATGAAAGCGTTGTTAAAGGTCTTATGGTTGCAGTAGCGCTTTTGGTCGTGGATGTGATTGTCCTTTTTATGAATCTGCGAGGCCTGGGAAAAGCCGGCCTGCTGCTTGTGAACCGACTGGGTCACCATGATGCCCGGGTCGTCGCCGTGCAGATCCAGCAGCAGGGGCGAGCTGTCCCGCAGCATGGGGATAAACTGCTCGTAGCCGACCCAGGCCGAGTCGAACAGGATATAATCGCAAAGATGGCCTATCTTGTCGACGACGTAGCGGGCGTTGTACAGCGTGCCGTCGTAAGTGCCGAGCTGAATGACGGCCAGGCGGAAAGGCCGGGGCTGCTTCGCCTTTTCCGGATCCCGTTCAGCAGCCAGCTCGCGCAGGTAGGCTTCGTCGAAGCAATGGGCGTCGATGCCGCCGATAAAGCCGTAGGGATTGCGGGCCGTTTCCAAATATACCGGCGTCGCCCCGGCCTGGATGAGGGCGCCGATGGCTACGGATTTATGGTTGTTCCGGTCGTACAGCACCAGGTCGCCCGGCGTCAGCAAGGCGTTCGTCACGACCTTATTGGACGACGACGAGCCGTTGAGGACGAAATAGGTCTTATCGGCGTGGAACACCTCGGCAGCAAAATCCTGGGCTTCCAGGGCCGGCCCTTCATGGATGAGCAAATCGCCCAGCGTAACGTCGGCGTTGCATATATCGGATTGGAAAATATGGGGACCGTAGAAATCATAGAGATAGCGTCCTGCCGGATGCTTCTTGAAAAATTCGCCGTCCTGATGGCCAGGGCAGTCGAAAGGATTGTTTTTTTCGCTCACGTACTCTACGAGGTCGGCGAAAAAGGGCGGCAGGACAAACTGCTCGTAGTTGCTGGCCAGCCGCTCTGCCGTAGAAATGCAGCGGCTCTTGTTGACCATTTCCTCCGTAATGACGGCGTCGACCTTGCCGATATATTTTTCCGGAAGCCGTTCGCCGCCAGGCATGATAATCATGATGGGAATGCCGAAGCCCGTCGCATCGATCTTGTCGATGTAGGCGAAGTCCTGGTCGGACAACACGGCGACGGCTACGTCGGTAAAGTCCGTCTGTTCGACAGGTACGATTTCCCTGTCGCTGTCTACGAAGTAGTATTGTACGTCAAAGCTGTACGCTATCTTTAAATGTTTCATATCTAGTCTCCTTATCCTCTTCCTTTACTTTTTATAGTTTTTATGGGGCATACTTCATTTTAAAACAATAGGGCCGTCCCTGACAAGACTTGCCGGAAAATTAACCGCTTACAGGTAATACAAAAAGCGAGCCCTGCAGGACTCGCCTTTTTCAGCATAGGTATTATTCTGCGTCAATGACGTCTTTCACGATGGCAACGGCTTTTTTCAAGACATCCCAGGGAATGTTGAGGGGCGGCAGGAGGCGCAGCAGGCCGTTGGCCGTCAGGACCAGGACGCCCTTGTCCACGCATTCCTTTACGACGGTTCCCAAGTCCTTCTTGAGCTTCACGCCGATCATCAGGCCCATGCCCGACACGAATTCGACGTTTTGGCAGCCTTCCAGCTCGGCCTTGATATACGCGCCCTTTTCCCGTACTTCGGCCATCAATGTGTCGTCCAGCCGTTCGATGATGGAGATAGCCCCGGCGGCGCAGATCGGGTTGCCGCCGAAGGTCGAGCCGTGGGTATGATCCGTCAGCGTATATTGGCAGGAATCGGCGAACATCGTCGCCGCAAAGGGCAATCCGCCGCCGATAGCCTTGGCCGTCGTGACGATATCGGGATGAATGCCGTAATTCATGTAGGCGTACAGCGCGCCTGTACGGCCGTTGCCGGTTTGTACTTCGTCGATGATGACCAGGATATCCTTTTCATGGGCATAGTCGACGACGGCGCGGACAAAGGCCGGGTCGAGAGGATGGACGCCGCCTTCACCCTGTACCAGTTCCATCATGACAGCGCAGACGTTATTCTCTTCAGCCAGGGCCTTGACCGATTCGAAGTTATCCGCTTCGGCGTAGACGAAGCCGTCCAGGAAGGGGCCGAAATCCTGATGGAGCTCATCTTGGCCGCAGGCCGTCAGCGTGGCCATCGTCCGGCCGTGGAAGCTGTTTTTCAGCGTGATGATCGTATAGCGTCCGTCGCCGTATTTGTCGTGAGAATATTTGCGGGCCGCCTTGATGGCGCATTCGTTCGATTCTGCGCCGGAGTTGGAAAAGAAGACCTTTTTCATACCCGTCTTTTCGCAGAGCATTTTTGCCAGGATGACCTGGGGTTCCGTGTAAAATACGTTGGAAATATGGCTCAGCTTGTTGAGCTGGGCCATCACGGCGTCTTTCCAGGCGTCGTCGCAGACGCCGAAGACGTTGACGGCGATGCCGGCGCTGAGGTCGATATACTCCTTGCCGTTGACGTCGTACAGGACGGAGCCCTTGCCGTGATCCAGCACGGCGTCCATCCGGTTGTATACGTTTACGATATATTCTTTATCTGCAGCTTTAAAATCCATAGCCAATTCGCACATCTCCTTTTTTTTCATGCAATAGCCGTTCAGCGGCCTTCGGAATACTTGTTGACAAACATCGTGCCCAGGCCTTCTTCTGTCAGCAGCTCGATCAGGATAGCGTGGGGAACCATGCCGTTGACGATAAAGACCTTCTTGACGCCGGCCTGAATGGCGTCGATGCAGCACTGCACCTTGGGAATCATGCCGCCGGCGATGACGCCTTCTTTTTTCAGCTGGTCCGCCTGGGCCAGGGTGAGGTCCGTAATCAGCGACGACGGGTCGTCCTTATCGCGCAGGACGCCGTCGATGTTCGTCATGGACACCATGCATTCGGCGTTAAGGGCGCCGGCAATTTCAGCCGCCGCCGTATCGGCGTTGATGTTGTAGGCCTGCCCATTTTTATCCGTACCGATCGTGGCGATGACGGGAATGTAGCCCTTATCCAGATTATCCTGAATGATTTCAACGTCCAGCGACGTAATCTTGCCGACGAAGCCCAGGTCGTCGCTCTGCTTGCGGACGCGGATCATCCGGTCGTCGAGGCCGCACAGGCCGATGGCGTTGCCGCCCATCGAGCCGATGAGGCTGACTAAATCCTTATTGACCTGGCCGGCCAGTACCATCTGGACGATTTTCATCGTTTCGGCGTCGGTAACCCGCAGGCCGTCGATGAACTTCGATTCGATGCCGACGCGGTCCAATACTTCCTTGATGTGCGGGCCGCCGCCATGCACCAGGACGACCTTGATGCCGATGAGGTTGAGCAGGACGATGTCGCCCATTACAGCCCGTTTCAGGCTTTCGTTGACCATCGCGTTGCCGCCGTATTTGACGACGACGATTTTGCCGCTGTATTTTTTAATATACGGCAGGGCGTTCATCAAAATCTGCGCCTTCTGGGCGTTCGTTACCGATTGGATATCGTGCATTGCTATGTCTTTATACTCTGTCATTTACCTTTCCCCCAGTACAAAAATGTAACGTGGTACAAGAAACTGCGTTCCCGCAATTTCATTGTACCACGCAGTCCTTTCAGATTCTGCTGCTCAGCTGCAGGCCTGTAAGGCCGGCTGGAATCCCAGCTGCAGCATAGTGCGCTTCATGGCCTGGGCCAGCGACGCGCCTCCGACCGGCTCGGACGCCATGCCGTTGGCCAGGGCAATAATCGTATACCCTTCCGTATTGATCGCGCCCGTACAGGCTGCCAGGGCGTCCCGCAGCTGCTGCGGCGTCGCTGCGGCATCCGTCGTGAGGATGCACAGTCCCGGCTTCGCCTCGGTGCCGTCGGCGGCCATGCCGTTCATATGAACGGAGCCGCTTCCCAGCGACACGGCGCTGTCCGTCATATCGCCTAAGTTGTCGATGACCGCGCCGACCTGAGCGCCGTGAGACGGCGAAAGCGACGCGCCTAAGGTTTCCAGGCTGTCGATGAGGCGGGACGGGCGGAAATGCTGGCCTTTTACGCCGCTGGCGACGAAGGCCACGTCCTGGGCGCCTATCGCCAAGTACTGCGACGCCGCGCTGCATACTTCCTGCTGGATTTCCTGTCCCCGCAGGCCTTCGGGAAGGGCCGCCCCGTTGTGCAGCAGCAGGGCCTTTCCCGCGCTCTGCCATACGCCCTGAGCGCTGGAGACGACGATGGAGCAGTTTGTACGGCTTACGATCATAGCCAAATCCAATCGCACGCGGCTGTCGCAAAGGCCGCTGTACGTACCGGCCGCGCTGAATCCTTGCGGTAAGCAGCTGTCATCATATACCTGTTTCATACTAACTCCACCTTTCTATGGCTGCGTCTTTACTTCGTTATCTGTAATCCTGTCGTCGGGTCGAGGCCCAACATGATGTTCATATTCTGAATCGCCGCGCCGGAAGCGCCTTTTCCCAAGTTATCGAACAAGGCCGTCACGACGACGCGCTGGTCATTGCCCGTCACGAGAATTTCCATATCATCGTATCCGCTCATGGCGTTGGCCGCGACGAAGCCGCTCTTGTCTTCGCCGAAGGGAAGGACGCGGACGATGGGGCTTCCTTCGTAATGAGCCGCCAAGGCCTGCCAGACGTCCTGCGCCGACGGTGTTCCCTTCAGCAAATGAGTAAACAAGGGAACCATGACTTCCATGCCGCTGTAGTAATCGTCGACGATGGGAGAGAAAATCGGCTCCTGAGCCAGGCCGCAGACTGCGACGATTTCCTTCAAGTGCTTGTGCTGCTGCGTCAGGCCGTATTGGCGGGGCGAGAACAACTCCTCGCCTTTATCCGCTCCCTCATACTGGGCGATCATCTTCTTGCCGCCGCCGCTGTAACCCGTCAGGGACACGGCGCTTATGGGATACTCTTCCGGCAGGATGCCGGCCTGTACCAGCGGCTGGACGACGGCGATGACGCCGCTGGCGTGGCAGCCCGGGTTGGCGACGCGGTCGCTTTCTGCGATGGCCTGATACTGAGCCGGTGACAATTCAGGGAAGCCGTAGGTCCAGCCATCGGCCGTACGGTGCGCCGTCGACGTGTCGATGAGGCGGACCTGGCAGTCGGCCGCGATAGCGACGGCTTCTTTCGCCGCCCCGTCGGGAAGGCACAAGAACGCCAAATCGGCCTTCTTCATGCATTCCGCAATCGCTTCGGGCTCCTTCCGCAGCTCGTCGGCGATGGGAACCAGCTCGATATCCTCGCGGCTCTTCAGCCGTTCGTGAATTCTAAGCCCCGTCGTACCTTCATGACCATGTATAAATACCTTTGTCTTCACCTTTCATGCACCTCTATACCTTATTGCCCCGCGTCTTTACCTTTTTCTTGCCGCGGCGGCGTTTTGATGAATTTTTATTCATTATAATTGCATTTTAATAGTTTGTCAAGATTTATGCAGGATTTTTTACATAAAAATAACCCCTTTGCCTCTATTCTCACAGGAAATACACGCTGTTTGTTATATTTTTTCGAATTTCTTCGATAATTTCTGTAAAAAGACAAAAAAGACCGCAGGAACCTGTTTCCAAGTTCCTGCAGTCTGCATATGTAGTACGTCCTAACGCATATTTTTTAACGATCCATGTCGTAATCCTGCAAGGCGGCGACGTGATGATAGCCGTCGTTTTTGCCTTTATTGGCGAAAACGCGCAGTACTTCGCGGGCCGTGTCGAGAGACGTCAGGCAGGGAACGGCCAATTCAACGGCCATGCGGCGCAGGTTGAAGCCGTCCCGTTCGGGATGCTTGCCGAAGGTCAGCGTATTGACGACCAAGTCGATCTTGCCGTTGCGGATGAGCGTCGCAATGTTCTGCCCGCTTTCATGAATCTTGCGGACGACGTCGACGGGCATGCCGTGGTCGTTGAAGTACTGGCCCGTGCCTTCCGTAGCGATGATGTGATAGCCCAGTTCCTTGAAGCCGTGAGCCAGCTGCAGGGCTTCTTCCTTATCGCGGTCGGCGACGGTGACGAGAATCGTACCGCCGGCAGGGATGCGCATCTTCGCGCCGTTGACGGCTTTGTACAGGGCTTCGGAATAGGTCTTGCCGATACCCATGACTTCGCCAGTCGATTTCATTTCCGGCCCGAGGGCGATTTCCGCCAGGCCGATCTTGCTGAAGGAGAATACAGGCGCTTTAGCGGCGACGTGGCCCTTAGCCGGCAGGAGGCCGCTGCCGTAGCCCATGTCTTTCAGCGTTTCGCCCAAGGCGATGCGCGTCGCGACTTCGACGATAGGGAAATGCGTTACCTTGCTCAGGAAGGGAACCGTACGGCTCGAACGGGGATTTACTTCGATGATGTACAGCTTGCCCTTCGATACGACGAACTGGATGTTGACGGCGCCTTTGACCTGCAGTTCCAGGGAGATGCGCGTCGTGTAGTCGACGATCTGGTCGATCATTTCCTGGTCAAGGTGCTGCGGCGGATAGACGGCGATGGAGTCGCCCGAATGGACGCCGGCCCGTTCGACCTGTTCCATAATGCCGGGGATGAAGACGTCCGTGCCGTCGGCAACGGCGTCGACTTCGACTTCGCGGCCCGTCATGTATTCGTCGATAAGGATCGGATGGTCCGGCGAGGCGATAACGGCTTCGCGCAGGTACCGTTCCAGTTCTTTTTCATTATATACGATTTCCATGGCCCGGCCGCCGAGAACGTAAGACGGACGGACGATGAGGGGGAATTCCAATTCCTGCGAAACCCTCATGGCTTCGCTGTCGCTGGTGGCGATGCGGCCGTCAGGACGGGGAATGTTCAGCTTCGCCAAGACTTCGTCAAACCGTTCGCGGTCTTCGGCCCGGTCCATGCCTTCGACGGACGTGCCGAGGACCTTGACGCCCCGTTTTGCCAGAGGGGCCGCCAGGTTGATAGCCGTCTGGCCGCCGAACTGGCAGATGACGCCGACGGGCTTTTCCTTGTCGATGACGGCCATGACGTCTTCTACGGTCAGCGGTTCAAAGTACAGGCTGTCGGACGTATCGAAGTCCGTACTTACCGTTTCTGGGTTGTTGTTGACGATGATGCTGTTCATGCCGGCCTTGCGCAGCGCCCAGGCAGAGTGGACGGAGCAATAGTCGAATTCGATGCCCTGGCCGATGCGGATCGGGCCGGAGCCGAGAACGACGACGCTCTTGTCGCCCAGAGGCTTAACTTCGTCTTCGGCGGCATAGCAGGAATAGTAGTACGGCGTAGCCGCTTCAAATTCGGCGGCGCAGGTGTCTACCATCTTGAAGGTCGGCGTAATGCCCTTTTCCTGACGGAAGGCCCGTACTTCGTCTTCCGCCTTGCCGGCAAAGCCGGCGACGACGGCATCGGGCATGCTGTACCGTTTAGCCAGCCGGACGTTGTCTTCCGTAAGGCCCTGTTTCTTCAAGGCTTCTTCCAGGTCGACGATGTTCTTCAGCTTGCTGAGGAACCACATGTCGTAGCCCGTAATATAGTGAATCTTTTCTTCGCTGAGGCCGAGGCGCAGAGCCTGGGTGACGACGAAGAGCCGTTCGTCGTCCTGCTTCTGCAGGAGCTCGGCGATTTCGATGAGGGATTTGCTTTCCAGCTTTTTCAGCGTCAGGTAGTTCACGCCGATTTCCAGGGAACGGACAGCCTTGAGGAGAGCCCCTTCAAAGCAGCGGTCTAAGGCCATGACTTCGCCGGTAGCCTTCATCTGCGTTCCCAGGGTCTTGTCGGCCAAGGCAAATTTTTCGAAGGGCCAGCGGGGGAACTTGACGACGCAGTAGTCGAGGGTCGGTTCGAAGCAGGCCGTCGTCTTGCCCGTGACGGCGTTGGTAATCTGATCCAGCGTCAGGCCCGTAGCGACTTTCGCCGCAACCTTGGCGATGGGATAGCCCGTCGCCTTGGAGGCCAGGGCCGATGAACGGCTGACGCGGGGGTTTACTTCGATGACGTAGTACTGGTTGCTGTTCGGGTCGAGGGCGTACTGTACGTTGCAGCCCCCTTCGATTTTCAGGCGGCGGATGATGGCCAGAGACGCCGTGCGCAGCATCTGGTACTGCAAGTCGTTCAGTGTCTGGCTCGGCGCGACGACGATGGAGTCGCCCGTATGAACGCCGACGGGGTCGATGTTTTCCATGTTGCAGACGATGATGCAGTTGTCCGCTTTATCGCGCATGACTTCGTATTCGATTTCTTTCCAGCCGGCAACGGACCGTTCGACGAGGATCTGGTTGATCGGGCTGAGCTTGATGCCGCGGGTCGCGATCATGAACAGCTCGTCTTCGTCATGGGCGATGCCGCCGCCCGTGCCGCCGAGAGTAAAGGCCGGACGGACGATGATCGGGTAGCCGATTTTATCGGCGAAATCGATGGCCGACTGGACGTCTTCAAAGATGTCGCTTTCCGGCACGGGCTGGTTGATGTCCTTCATGGCTTCCTTAAAGAGCTCGCGGTCTTCCGCTTCCTTAATGGCCGAAAGGTGGGTGCCCAGCAATGTTACGTTGTATTTTTCCAGCACGCCGGCGTTCGCCAGTTCGACGGCCATGTTCAGGCCGACCTGGCCGCCCAGGGTCGCCAACAGTCCGTCGGGACGTTCTTTTTCAATGACTTCCGTCACGTAATCAAGGGAAATCGGTTCGATATATACGCGGTCGGCAATATCTTCGTCCGTCATGATCGTCGCCGGGTTGCTGTTGATGAGGACGACTTCCAGGCCTTCTTCCTTCAAAGCCCGGCAAGCCTGCGTGCCGGCATAGTCAAATTCTGCGGCCTGGCCGATAATGATAGGGCCGGATCCGATCACGAGAACTTTCTTCAATCCTTCTATCATGTTAATTTTCCTCCATCATCTTGATAAATTGTTCAAATAAATACAAGTTATCAGTCGGTCCCGGCGATGCTTCCGGATGGTACTGCACGCACATGATATGTTGTTCCGGCACTTCGAAGCCTTCCAGCGTATTGTCGTGCAGGTTGCGGTGCGTAATGACGACGTTGTCCGGCAGGGACGCTTCGTCGATGACGTAGCCGTGGTTCTGCGACGTAATGTATACGCGGTTCGTGCGGATATCCTTGACCGGATGGTTGGCGCCGCGATGGCCGAAGGTCAGCTTGCGGCTCTTGCCGCCCAGCGCCAGGCCCAGCATCTGCAGGCCGAGGCAAATGCCGAAGATAGGCTTCTTGCCGATTAATTTCTTGACTTCTTCTACGATGTAAGGAACATCCTTCGGGTCGCCGGGGCCGTTGCTGAGGAAAATGCCGTCGGGATTGATGGCCAGTACGTCTTCGGCCTTCGTTTCCGCCGGGAAAATCGTCAGGCGGCAGCCGTTGCGGACCAAATCGCGGAGGATGTTGGTCTTCGCGCCGTAGTCCATGACGGCGACGTGGAATTTGCCGCTGCCCATGTGCTTGATGTCCCGCGTCGTGACGCGGCGGACGAGCTGCGTTTCCAAGGGCGTGTCAAACAGTTCCTTGACGGCGCTTTCGCTCATCGTTTCGGGAACGATGACCCCCTTCATGACGCCGTGGCTGCGGATCGCCCGCGTCACGGCGCGGGTGTCGACGCCGTACAGGCAGGGAATGTGGTGCGTCCGGATGAACGTCGCCAGCTCGCCTTCGTTCTGCCAGTTACTCGGCGCATCGCAGAGCTCGCCGACGACGAAGCCTGCTGCGTAGGGGCGGTCGGCCTGTTCGATTTCGTGGAACAAGCCGTAGTTGCCGATCAGCGGGTAGGTCATCGTAATGATCTGGCTGGCATAGGACGGGTCCGTAAAGGTTTCCTGATAGCCCGTCATACCCGTATTAAATACGACTTCGCCGACAGCCGGTTCGCTCATCAGCATCTGGCCGTAAAATTTCTGTCCATTCTCTAATATGAGAATTCCTTTCATCGTAAGACCTCCCCATCTTTCATTACAAAGGCGCCGTCGACGACTGTCGCTACGGCCTTGCCTTTAAATATCATTTCATCAAAGGGCGACGCTTTGCCTTTGGAGTAGAATGCCGATGCGTCTACGGTCCATTCTTTGTCGAGGTCGAGAATCGTCAGGTCCGCGTCTTTACCCGGAGCGATGACGCCGGCGTCGAGGCGCAGGATCTTGGCCTGAGCCGTAGACATGGCGTTGACGATCGTCATGAGGTCGACTTCGCCCGTATGATACAAGTAGGTCAGTACGGCGCCGACGCTCGTTTCGAGGCCCACAAAGCCGCTGGGAGCCAGGTTGAATTCCTGATCCTTTTCTTCCCATTCGTGAGGCGCGTGGTCCGTGACGATGGCGTCGATAGTGCCGTCTTTCAAGCCTTCTACGACGGCAGCGCGGTGGTCGTCCGAGCGCAGGGGCGGGTTGACCTTAAAGCGTGTTTCAAAGGAGCGAATCGCTTCGTCCGTCAGGATCATATGCTGAGGCGTCGCTTCCGCCGTGACGTGGAGGCCTTTTTTCTTGGCCTGCCGTACCATGTCGACGGCGTTTTTCGTGCTGATATGGGCGATGTGAACGGGCGTGCCCGTCGCTTCGGCCAACAGGATGTCGCGGGCTACGGCGATGTCTTCGGCGACGGCCGGACGGCCCTTAATGCCCAGCTGATTGGACACGACGCCTTCGTGCATATTGCCGCCGGCGACGAGTTCCGTTTCTTCGCAGTGGTCGATGATTACCTTATCGAACATGCTGGCGTATTCCATCGCCTTGCGCATGAAGTCGGAGTTTTCGACGAAGCGGCCGTCGTCAGAGAAAGCAACGACGCCGGCCTTGACCATGCCGCCCATGCCGGACAGCTCCTGGCCTTCCAGGTTCTTGGAAATCGCGCCGATGACTTCGACCTTGACGACGCCTTCTTTTTCCGCTTTATATTTCAGGCCTTCTACGATAATGGCCTTGTCGATGACCGGGCTGGTGTTGGGCATCGTAGCGACACGGGTAATGCCGCCGGCCGCCGCGGCCCTCGTGCCCGTAGCGATGGTTTCCTTCGCCGACTGGCCGGGCTGGCGGAGATGGACGTGCATGTCGATAAAGCCCGGCGCTACGACCAAGCCCGACGCGTCGTATACTTCGGCTCCTTCTGCCGGAAGATTCGTTCCTACGGCTTTGATTTTGCCGTCTTCAATGAGGATATCGCATATTTCATCTTGCTGTACAGCCGGGTTGACTACCCTGCCGCCTTTAACGAGTAATGTCAACGTCATCGCCTCCTATGATTGTCAAATACAGAACTGCCATCCGGACGGACACGCCGTTTTTAACCTGTTCCTGAATGGCCGAATGGTCGCTGTAGCACGTGTCCGTGTCGATTTCTATGCCGCGGTTCATCGGGCCGGGATGCATGACAAGGACGTCGTCCTTAGCCAGGGCCAGTCGCTTCTGGTTGATGCCGAAAAGGGAATTGTATTCGCCGGCGCTGGGGAAGAACCCGATGCCCTGCCGTTCCTTCTGAATGCGGAGAACATTGATGACGTCGGCATCCTGAATAGCTTCCTCCAGGTTGTAGTGAACGGTGACGCCCATGGATTCCAGCTCCGGCTGGAGCAGCGTGCGGGGGCCGACGAGGTGCACGTCAGCGCCCATGGTCTGCAAGCCGTAAATATTGGAGCGGGCTACGCGGCCGTGGTCAATATCGCCGACGATGACGACTTTCAGTCCTTCTATACGGCCCTTCGCTTCCTGAATAGTAAACAAGTCGAGAAGGCCCTGCGTCGGGTGTTCGTGCGCGCCGTCGCCGGCGTTGATGATGATCGGGTCGACGCATCGGCGGGCAAACCAGGGAGAGCCTTCCTGCTTCTGCCGCATGACGATGGCGTCTACGCCCATAGCCGTAACGGTAAGCAGCGTGTCGCGGAAGCTTTCGCCCTTCTGAATAGAGCTGCCGCGGGGCGTAAAGTTGATGACGTCGGCGCCTAAGTATTTTGCCGCCATTTCAAAAGAACCGCGCGTACGCGTGCTCGGTTCCCAGAACATATTGACGACAGACTTGCCCTTGAGCAGCGACAGCTTCTTATCGCCGCTGTTGACGACGGCCTTCATCTTCTTTGCTACTCGCAGTATCAATTCAATTTCTTCTTTTGGTACTCCTTGCAGCCCTAACAGGCTTTTTCCTTGGATACTAGCCATTGGAATCCTCCTTATAAAAAAAGACCTTTGCCGAAAGGCAAAGGTCATATCCATATCGCATGCATGGCAAACATATGTCCCTTTTTAGCCTCTCTGGACTATATTAAAGGTACAGTCATAAATATGGTGATGAATAACCCGGCCTCTCTGGACCGACAGTCTATTCTCTCTTATTATTGTATCTACCCATTCCTATAAAGTCAAGATTTTTTTATCTACCTATAAGGCCAATTTAGGGTCGGCCTCTTCCGGCCCGCCTCAGGGCGCCCCGTGCAGGTATACTTCCTGCGGCGCGATGACCAGGCTGCCTTCCTCGATAAACACGTCGTTAAAAAAGGCTTCGAACAGCTTGGCCGGCACATACAGCATGCCCTCGACGTTTTCCGGCCCGATACCGTATTGGTAAATGTGATTCAGGTTCACCGTCTTCAGCGAGCCGATGCGCTCGTACATATCGACGCCGGGATAGAGGTGCATGTAGACCGTATTCGCCTCGATAAAGGCGCACTGTTTTTCTTCATCCCAGGCAACAGTATAGCCCAGCTGCTCCGCTACGGGACGAAGGGGCACCATGAGAACGCCGTTTTTCTCATACACCGGAGCCGTAAGAGGCGTCTGGGCGCTGTTCCGGCCGATAAGAATCGTATACTCCGGCAAGATCTGGCCGGACGTTTGCACCGTAAGGGCTGGCTGCATCGATTCTGCCGCCGTATCCGCCGCGCCGGCCGGGGCCGCGCAGAGCAGGCAGAACGCCAAGCCAGCTATATAATGTAGTCTCATAGCATATCCCTCCTTGAGATTTCCTGCTATCCCCCGACATGCTGCCGGGCCATGACTAAGAACACCGTCATGAGAACGCAGACGAACCCGATTAATTCGGGAATATAAAATACAGTCCCCAGCACCAGGGCGGAAACGACGGACGCCGAAACAGGCTCCAGCGTACCGATGAGCGTAGCCTTAATCGGGCCGATATCCCCGACGCCCCGCAGGAATAAGATAAAGGTCAAGTCCGTGCCGATTAAAATGACGGCGGCAAAGATGATATATCCGGCCGTATCTAATACGGACGGCGTATTCCAAGGCTGGATAAACAGCGAAAACAGCGTTCCGCCGACGAGAAGGCTCAGCGCGTTGACCGGCACGCTGCCCCATTTCCAGACCAGATTCTGCGCCAAAAAGGAATAGCATACCGTCGCCACAGCTGCTGCCAGCCCCCACTGCAGCCCCTCCGGCGACAGGGCCATCCGGGATAAGTCGCCGTGCGTCGCAATGAGAACGACGCCAACGAGGGCCAGGACGATGGACAGGCCTTCGCGGAAGTCGGGAAGACGCCGCGTCCGCAGGCAGACGATGACCGCCATCATGACGACGCTCAGAGTCTGCAAGATCCCCGCTGTGCCGGCATTCGAGTATTGAATGCACTTGAGAAACGACACCTGACTGAGCAGGAGCCCCATCAGACTGTATCCCAGCATCGAGATGCAGTCCTTTTTATTCTTCAAGATATTCAGCATCGTCTTGTATTCCCTGCCGGCCAGCAGGGTTAGTACCAGTCCGGCGCAAACCATGCGGATGCTGGTCAGCCAAAAGGGATCGACGCCGTAACGGCTCAGCAAATACTGGCCGGCCGTCCCCGACATACCCCAGATGATAGCTCCGCCACCGGAACAAAGATATCCGCGCATCATGCTGCGCTTAGCCATAGTACCGCTCCTTTCTTCTTGCCTGTAATTGTATCACAGAGACTGCGCCTTAGCCAGTCGGCGCAAAAAGAAAACACAGCAACTTCATGAAGAAATTGCTGTGTTTCATCCACATGTGTGTGATTAGAAATGAAGCAGCCCGCCGCTTTCGTTCGAAACGGGGACGGCTAAGATACCCGTCGGCTGGGGCTGGGAAATCAAAAAGATCAGCGCCGCCACGATAGCCAGGGCGATGGTCACGCGCGAGAAAACGCCCCGTTCGCTGTATTCCGGCACGCCGAAAAAGCGGATGCCGATGGACGCACCGATCGTCGCGAACAACGCGCCTACGGAGAAATACCGATACATGCCGTAAGCCAGGATCAATCCGACGATGGACGCCGCGTTGATGACGATGGGATAGCAGCGCGCCAGCATCGACTGGTTGGCGCGGCGCATGCTCATGAGCCAGTCCGTCGCATCGATGCCGACCAGGCCGGTAATAAAGGTCGAAGCGTACAAAATACCGTCCCACTGCGATTCCAGCCTGCGGCGGTCGCCGGCAATCCACATCAATACCGTCAGCAGCAAAATCGCCACGCCGGCGACGAGGTAGTAGTACTGCTCGGGAATAAACTGAATGACGAAAACGCCGACAAGGACGCATACGCTGGCGACAGCGCTCATCTGCACGAGCTGCTGCTTCGTCGGACGAATCTTCTTATTCATGCTGGTATAAATCTTAGCGAAGATTTCCAGCAGGAAGACGACGACAAAGAAGACGATGCCCAAAAACGGGCTGAGCAGCGCCAACCCCAGGGTAATCACCAGCGGGATAATAAACTTGACCCCCGGAAAGATGATGAAGGTCTTCATCGTCATGACGTGCTGCTGCGAATACACCGTAAAGTAGGTAAAGGTATTAAACAACAGCATGGCGACGATGGTCTCGCCGGGCTTCGCCCCCATGTACAGGAAGATCATGAGCAGGTACATGCTCATGTTGATGCCTGTAAAACGGGCAAATACGGCGGACATCAAGCCGTACATCAAAAACGGTAGAATTACTGAAAAGATATCCATTCTTACATCTCCTGCTTCTTATTTCAAATGATGGCTGCCCCGTTCCGTCATGGGAAGGCCTTCCTTGCACAACGGGCAATCGTCGGGCTGATACGTAGGAACAGTCAAATGAAGCAGGGCCTGTACGTCTTCCTTCGGCACGCCGAATTCGGCCTTGCCGCCGCTGCGGTCTACGAGGAGGCCGACGCCGACGATGACGCCGCCGGCTTTTTTAACGACGTTGACGACTTCCTGTACGGAGCCGCCCGTCGTGACGATGTCTTCTACGATGAGGACGCGTTCGCCCGGTTCGATGCGGAAGCCGCGGCGCAGCGTCATGACGCCTTTTTCCCGTTCTGTAAAGATGGCCCGCGTGCCTAAGGCCTTGCCTACTTCATGAGCCAGCAAGATACCGCCGGTCATCGGCCCCATGACAGTCTGGACATTTTTGTCCTTAAACCGTTCTGCCAATTCCTTGCAGAGCTTTTCCGTATATTCCGGATGCTGGAGGACGTTGAATTTTTCAACGTACAGCGGGCTGTGAAGGCCCGACGTCAATAAGAAATGGCCTTCCAATACGGCTTTCGTGTCTACTAATAACTGTCTTACTTCTGCTTCTGTCATCATGATGCTATACCCCCTGGATTTCTTCTAATATTTTGCGAACGGCATCCCGCGGTTCGTCAGCCTTCGTAATGGGCCGTCCGATTACTAAGTGGGATGCGCCGTCCTGCAGCGCCTGCCGCGGCATCGTAAACCGCTTCTGGTCGTTAGCGACGGCAAAGGACGGGCGAATACCCGGCGTAACGATGAGGAAATCGGAACCGTTCATTTCACGGATAGCCTTCGCTTCGTACGGCGACGAAACGGTGCCATCGATGCCGGCTTCCTTCGCCAGCTTAGCCAGGCGGAGAACCGTTTCGGCAATCTCATATTTCCCGCCTATTTCTTCCCAGCACGCTTCGTCGATGCTGGTCAGCACCGTGACAGCCAGCAAGCGGGGCCGTTCGATGCCCAGCTTTTCCGCTTCGTTGCGGACGGCTTCTGCAGCGGCTTCCATCATCGCCCTGCCGCCTGTGCCGTGAAGGGTCATGAGATCAGCTCCCAGCCGGGTCAAGGCACGAATGCTCTGGCCAACCGTATTCGGAATGTCGTGCACCTTCAAATCGAGGAACACGTGCTTTCCCTGGTCCTTTAAATAGCGAACAGCGTCCGGGCCGGCGCTGTAAAATAATTCCATGCCGACTTTATAGAAGGAAACGCTGTCACCCAACGATTCGACAAGCTTCTTCATGTCGTCTAAAGAATGTACGTCTAAAGCCGTTATAATGCGATTATCTGCCATTCGTAACCCTCCGCGCAAAAAAATAAACTGCATAAGCCCCATACTGCATGGGCATATCTAATTAATTATGTCACGTTTTACCATACCTGTCAATTTACTTTTCCATCTGGCAGTCCGCATTTTCTTCTCCGCATTTTCGGCATATGGACAAGTTTTCAGTTTAGCTTATTGATACAAAAAAATGCTGACGATACCCCCATACGGACTATCGCCAGCTCATCAACATTTATAAAAACAAATTTTCCTTCCGCCTCTCCATAAAGTGCTGCAACGCTGAACTTGCAAGCCACCCTATCGCGATGCCGAGTATCAGGCCGCCCAAGACGTCGGAAGGATAATGCACGTATAAATACAACCTTGAATATCCAATGAGAAACGCTATTACGACGGCCGGACGCCACCATAGAGAACGAGCAAAGAATAATGCTGCCGTCGCCGCAAAGGATGCTCCTGTATGTCCGGATGGAAATGAAAAATCTACAGGCCGCGCGATAAGGAGCTGCACTGCCGTATTGACGTCACATGGACGGACGCGAGAAACCATCGGTTTTAGCAACAAATTGCAGCATATCGCTTCCAACACCAAAGCCAATGCGACAGCCAGTCCGGCGCGGCGAGTCTTTGGAAAGATTATCATAACGCCAGCGCAAATAATCCATATGGCCCCGCCGTTTCCTAAAGCCGTAATCCACGGCATAATACTGTCGAAAAACGGCGTCCGTCCATAGCGTTGTATCCACTCTAATACATAAAATTCCGCATCCATAGAAAATCCTCCTATCTATCGGGCCATGTCACCAGTATAGATATAGATAAGAGGATTAAATAAAACATTGGCAGCTCTTAAATAAAACAAAAATAAATATTATGAATTTCTAAAAAAATAGATTACATCTTCTTTTCCAGGTCGTAAAAGCCCCTATCAGAAATAATTGACAAGGCAATTTCCCTCGCCTTGTCACTCGTAGCCTTCGGGTTGTCCAGATCATCTAACCGAACAGCAAAATACACCGTCTTTCCATTCGTTTCATATAGCCCGACAAACCAGGCGTCCGCATTCTTTCCATCGACTCGTCCGAAACCGGTCTTGCCGTACACCTTCAAACTCGTCGCCGCGTCGTCTCGCGTCAGCATCAGCAGTTTTAACGTATCGGCAATCTCGCCCTTCGCCGGATCTTCCATGATGCGCCGCAGCACTTCAATTTGTTCCTTCGGGGAGATCTTTAAGGACGACTCCAGCCAAAAGCCTTTTAAGCCAGTTAACGGCTCTCCCTCGTTTAAATCGCCCTGCCAGTCGGAAATATCCCTGTTGCCATAGTTCATCTCGTCGATATAGGCCTGCATCACAGGCTGCCCAATGTCATCTATGACCTGCCGGTAATACCAGACGCAGGATTGCCGAAAGGCGTCGGGCAATCCAATATCGCGATTCCACGGCTCATACCAGTACGCCGTCCCATTCCATTTCCGTACGGAATCATTCATCTGGATTACGCCCGTATCTACCCCGACGTAGGTAGAAAAAATTTTAAAAGTCGAACAGGGCGACGAGCGTTTTTCGCTGAGCTCCTTTTGGTATACGGCATAGGCGTCGGCCTCGGGATAATAGAAAATAGCCGTGCCGTTTACGCCGTTGAAATACTCCTGCCAATTAATTTCCACCGTCGTTTCTGCAGCAGTATGACCGGTGCCTGCGGAAAAGAATATTGCCGTCAGACAGTATGTGAAAATAAAAAATCTTTTAAATGGATTGGTCTGCATTTTTTCATTACCTCTTCTTTAAACTCATACCATATACGTCTCCTGCTGACGGTCGTCTTACCTATCAGTCGGACCGGCACGCATGCATATGTTGCTGTCACATATCCCGTTTACGTCAGCGGTCCGACATAAGTGACTCACACTCGTTTGCGCGTCGCTGTCTATCTGTCGAGTGTATCTCCATCAGGGCTTCGAATCGGCAGGCTTTGCGGCATAAACCTATCAGCATTCTATCTCATGTGTCCCGATTCGAAGTACGCGGCTCACTACCGTTTGCGCGTCGCTCCGCTCCTTCAAACGGTGTTCCCTGCTTATGCTTATCCCAGGAACCTGAAAGGGTAGGAAGTCACACATATAAAAAAAGAACGCATACACATTGTATACGTCTCCTGCTGGCGGTCGTCTCACCTATCAGTCGGACCGGCACGCATGCATATGTTGCTGTCATATATCCCGTTCACGTCAGCGGTCCGACATAAGCGATTCGCACAGTTTTGCGCGTCGCTGCCGCTCCTTCAAAACTGGCTCTCTGCTTATCCCAGGGCTTGCCCTGGGTAGATGGGAGGTCGTG
>NZ_SJOT01000014.1:0-58517 GCF_012027795.1 Megasphaera sp. SW808 | reverse complement strand
CTGTATGCGTTCTTTTTTTGTATATGGCGGCTTCCTATCCTTCCAGGTTCCTGGGATAAGCAGAGAGCCAGTTTTGAAGGAGCGGCAGCGACGCGCAAAACTGTGCGAATCGCTTATGTCGGGTCCGTGCGTAAGCAGCACATGTCATGAAGAAGTATTCATGTGTGCAGACCCGACTGATAGGTGAGACGACCGCTAGCAGGAGACGTATTATGTTATATATATAGCGGCTTCCCATCCGATGCCAAAGAACTTGCCCTGGGATAAGCATAAGCAGGGAACACCGTTTGAAGGAGCAAAGAGATGCGCAAACGGTAGTGAAGTTGCTTACTTAAAATCGGAATAAACAAAACATCAAGATATTTAACCTACGGATCGAGTGTGCCAACTTGATGCCTTGCAGGAAACATATTAATCAAGTAGGTATTCTTTTTATATAGATTCCTTTCTGTTTTTCCATTTTCCTGTACATGAAAATCGGGTCAAACGATTTAGTTTTTTAAGCGTTTTATATCGTTAACAATTGTTTTAATTGCATTATAGGTATAAAAGTGATATAATACTATGCACTGGGGAAATTTGATAACTACGATTTAAGGGGTGTAGTATTATGACAAGATTTTCTAGTTTTGCTCAGACGCTGCAGGCGTCCGATATTGCTGAATTACTGGCGTTGACAGAAAAACCGGAAGTGATTTCCTTTGCCGGCGGCTTGCCTGCTCCGGAATTATTTCCGATTGAAGAAATGAAAAAGGTCGACGAAGCCATTTACAATGAAGAAGGCCGTAAAGCCGTGCAGTATGGCACGACGGAAGGTTACGTGCCTCTGCGCGAAGAAATCTGCAAGCGCATGAAGGATAAATTCTTTGTAGACTGCAAGCCTGAAGACGTCGTCGTCACGACAGGTTCGCAGCAAGCCTTGTTTATTCTGGCTCAGATTTTGGTAGACAAGGACCAGACGATTTTGATGGAAAGCCCGTCTTACATGGGCGCTATCATGGCTTTCGACCCTGTCGGACCGAAATATACGGAAGTTCCGACAGATGATCAGGGCATCGTTCCGGAAGAATTGGAAAAGATCTTGGCTGCCGATGATTCTATCCGCATGATTTACGTCATTCCGGAGTTCCAGAACCCGACGGGCATTACCTGGCCTGTAGAACGGCGCAAAGCCTTCATGGATATCGTCAATAAGTACGACGTCGTCGTATTAGAAGACGATCCGTATGGCGAAATCCGCTACGATATCGAAAAGCTGCCGTCTTTGAAATCGATGGATACGCAGGGCAAGGTCGTCTTCCTCGGCTCGTTCTCCAAGATTTTCATGCCGGGCCTGCGCCTGGGCTGGATTGTAGCAAATCCGGAAATTATCGATAAATTCGTAAAATTCAAACAAGCTGTCGACCTCGGCACGTCTACCTTCGGTCAGCGTCAGGCAGCATACTTCCTCAAGATGTTTGACATGGAAGCGCATATCGCTAAAATTACGGCATTGTATGCGAAACGCCGCGATCTCATGTATCAGTCCATGGAAAAATACTTCCCTGAAGGCGTTACCTTTACCTATCCGAAGGGCGGCTTGTTCACCTGGGTTACTCTGCCTGAAGGCATGGATGCGAAGGAATTAATGCCGAAATGCCTGGCGAAGGACGTTGCTTACGTTCCGGGTGGTATTTTCTATCCCAACGGCGGCAATGCCAACCATTTCCGCCTGAACTATTCCAACATGCCGGAAGACCGCATTGTCGAAGGTATCAAACGCTTGGGCGACGTATTGAAGGAAGAATTGGCAAAATAAGATTGTCATATAACAAAAGGCACATGTCTTATGGCATGTGTCTTTTTTATGCCCCTCATTGTGCTGAACCCTAATGCATGATACAATAAATTGTATTATGTAAGTGTTGGACAAGGAGGAGAGTATGGCGCGGCCTATTGATATATTAAAACGATACTTCGGTTACGAGTCCTTTCGTCCCGGCCAGGAGGAGGTTATTGATACCTTGCTGGAAGGGCGGGATTGTCTGGCTATCATGCCGACAGGTGCCGGCAAGTCGATTTGTTTTCAGGTGCCCGCTCTGCTGCTGCCGGGGATTACGCTTATCGTGTCGCCTCTCATTTCCTTGATGAAGGATCAGGTCGACTCGTTGGTCAATCAGCAGATTCCGGCGACGTATATTAACAGCCAGTGTTCCTTCGACGAGGCGAAGCAGCGCTTTGCGGCCATACGGGCTGGGCGGATCAAATTAGTATACGTGTCGCCGGAACGGCTGCAGAACGAATTCTTTTCGTCCTTTATGCAGACTATGCCGATTGCAATGCTCATCATCGACGAGGCTCACTGCGTGTCGCAATGGGGCCATGATTTCCGCCCGAGCTACTGCGCCGTGAAGGAATGGCTGGCTCGGCTGCCGCGCCGTCCTGTCGTCGGGGCCTTTACGGCAACGGCGACAGAAAAGGTCAAGACAGATATGATGAATTTGCTGGGGCTGAAGAATGAACGGGTATTTATCGGCGGCTTCGATCGGCCTAATTTATATTTCCGAGTCGTATCGCCGGTAGATAAGACGATGTTTATCCTGTCGTATTTGCAGCGGCACAAGCAGGACAGCGGCATCATCTATGCGGCGACGCGCAAGGAAGTGGAGCGGCTGTACGGCGAGCTGCGCCGCCGGGGCATGCGCGTCGGCAAGTACCACGCCGGTATGAACGACGAGGCGCGGCGAAAGGCCCAGGACGATTTTACCTATGACAATATCGACGTCATGGTGGCGACGAACGCCTTCGGCATGGGCATCGACAAGAGCAACGTCCGCTTTGTCATTCATTACCAGATGCCGAAAAATCTGGAAAGCTACTATCAGGAAGCGGGACGGGCCGGACGGGACGGCGGACCGGGCGAGTGCATCCTGTTGTTCAGCCGGCAGGATATTATGATTCAGAAGTATCTCATTGAAATGTCCGTCCAGGATCCGCAGCAGCAGGACAAGGAGTTCCACATGCTGCAGCGCATGGTTCAGTACTGTGAAGGACGGCATTGCCTGCGCCGCTACATCTTAACGTATTTCGGCGAGGAGCCGTCGTGGCAGCGCTGCGAAAAATGCGGCAACTGCGATCAGGAGACTGTAGAAGAAGACCGAACCTTTGAAGTGCGCAACATTTGCCAGTGCGTCGACGAGCTGAAAGGGCGGTTTGGCCTGACGATGGTCTGCGATATCTTGAAGGGCAGCCAAAATGCCAAGGTCAAGCGCTACGGGTTTCAGAATAAATCGTCCTTCGGCCTGCTGCAGTCCTATTCGGGACCGGAAATTCGCGATATGGTCAAGCAGGCTGTCGAAGACGGATACTTGGAGCAGTCGGAAGGAAAATATCCCGTTCTTTCCCTGACTGCGTCGGGACGGGACGTGCTGGCCGGCAACTGTCAGGTCGTACAAGCGCGGGTCGTCGCGCCGCCGGATGCGGAAATCGACCTTCCGAAACGGCAGGTCAAAAAGAAAGCCTCCGTTATCGACGAAGACGCCTTACGGCCCTTATTCGACGCCTTGCGGGCCAGGCGCTACGAATTGGCGCAGCGCGAGCATATTCCGCCCTTTGTCATCTTTTCTGACGCGACGCTGTGGGAAATGGCGGCGCAGAAGCCCCTGAGCCTGGAGGCCATGGCGCAGATCAAGGGCGTCGGCGATTTTAAGCTGAACAAGTACGGGAATCAGTTTATTCACGTTATCGAATCGTACATACAGAACCAGAGGTGATACTCATGAGCACTGCTGATACGCAGTATTTAAATATTGTAGAAAACATTTTAGCACGGGGCTATTACGCCAACAACCGCACGGGCGTACCGACATATAAGCTGCCCCATCAAATCATGCAGTTTGATTTGGCCGAAGAATTTCCCATCTTGACGACGAAATTCGTCGCCTTCAAGACGGCTGTCAAGGAAATCCTTTGGATTTGGCAGCTCCAGAGCAACGACGTGAGGGAACTGCAGAAAATGAACTGCCACGTGTGGGACGAATGGATGCGGCCCGACGGCACCATCGGCAAGGCCTACGGCTATCAGATACGGAAATACAAGCAGGTAGACAAGCTCCTCGACATGCTGCGCAACGACCCGCAGAACCGCCGCATGATCGTATCGCTGTGGAATATTGAAGACCTGCCGGATATGGCGCTGCAGCCCTGCGCCTTCCAGACGCTGTGGGACGTGACGGATGGCCGCCTGAACTGCATGCTCATCCAGCGCAGCGGCGACATGGGGTTAGGCGTGCCGTTCAACATGACGCAGTATGCCGTGCTGATTCATCTCATTGCCCAGTCCGTCGGCCTCCAGCCGGGTTTGTTTACGCACGTCATCAACAACGCCCATATTTATGAAAACCACGTAGAAGCCCTCAAAACGCAGCTGGCCCGCCGCGGCGAAGCCATGGACGCACCGAAGCTCGTCATCGCTAAGGATATTACCGACTTCTACGCCTTTACGCCCGACGATATTGCCCTGGATAATTACCGGCATTTAGGAAAGCTGCCCATGGAGGTGGCTGTGTAAATGATACATATGATTGCTGCCGTAGCCCGCGACGGGGGCATCGGCAAGGACAACGGCTTATTGTGCCATATTCCGGCTGATTTGAAGCGGTTTAAGGCGCTGACGATGGGACATACCATCGTCATGGGCCGCAAGACCTTTGAAAGCCTTCCGGGCCTGTTGCCGGGCCGGCCTCACGTTGTTGTGACGAGACAAGCCGCTTATGGCGAGGCCCATGAAGGCATTCAGGTCTGCCATTCTGTCGACGAGGTCTGCCGCCTCATGGCCGACGGCGAAGAGTATTTCATCATCGGCGGCGCGGCCATGTACGAAGCGTTTATGGACAAGGCTGACAGCCTGTATTTGACGGAAATCGACGACGTTTTTCCGGCTGATACGTTTTTTCCGGAATTCGATAGGAGCCAGTGGCGGATCTGCGAGCGGGAAGAGCATACGGCCGAAGAAGGAAAGGGGCATGACTTCGCGTTTGTCCATTATGTCAGAAAATAGAATAAGAAGCGGCATGGCAAGGCGGCGCCGCAGCGTTTCTGCAAAACTTCCTATTGAGAATGGTACTGAAACATAGTAAAATAGTACCAGAGCCTGCGTGCTGTAAGTTTATGATTTATAGGAGTGATGTATTGTGTTGCAAGAAGACATGCGCCGCCGTTTGTACGTATCGGCTATGCAGCGCGGTGCTGCCGTATATGCTGTCCTGCTGCTGCCCCTTGGCTATGTCATGCCGCCTTATTTGGCTTGGGAAAACGGGGTATTGGAAATGCTCCAAAACATAGTCTTATTTGGCGATATGTGTTTGGCGGCCTATTTTTTCCGCAAGACGGCGGGAATGGGCGGAAAATCTATTCACCGGCTGTGGCTGGCGGCAGCCGGATATTTTTTACTGCTTCTGGGGCGGGAGCTCAGCTGGGGACGAGTCTTTTTCCCGACGGGAATGGACAGCCACGGCCCAACCTTTGTGTCCATGAATTCGATTCCCGGCCATGAAATGATACACGCCGCTATCGGCGTATACACGGCCGTCGTATTTTGCTCTCTCGTCGCTTGTATGCCTTGGAAGAAAATTCTTCATGATATTCCCTTTCCCACCTTTTTATTCTGCGTCTTGGCGGCAGCGGCCATGCTGGCGTCATGCGGCGATAAGGGCTTGCTGTTTCATTCGTATATGGACGCCAACGTGGAAGAATTATCTGAATTATTGGTATACCTCATCCATGGGTATTTTGCCTGGTATTATTACGAATGGTTCCGGCGCCTGACGTAACAATAGCATGTGCGGCTATACGAAATATTGCATGCTGCTTGCCCTGCGAGGCAGCATTTTGCCGTGCGGCGGCGGACTGTGATATCCCCTATGCAGGGGAGGGATGCATTATAGGTTACGCCGTAAATATATGGCATAATACAGCCATAAATTTGGTTGACATTGCTTATCGGTTATGTTACACTAACACAAGAGCTAGAAGCTAGCTGGAATTGTTTTTTTAGGAGGATTTCGTTATGCACGGAAAAGTAAAATGGTTTAGCGCAGAAAAAGGTTATGGCTTTATTGAAAGAGAAGATGGCGGCGATGTATTCGTACATTTCTCGGCTATCCAGGAAGAAGGCTTCAAATCCTTGACGGAAGGTCAGGAAGTTGACTTCGAAATCGTTGATGGCGCTCGTGGACCTCAGGCTGCTAACGTAGTTAAAGCGTAATAGCGTTCACAAAACCAAGTTCATAAATCGACCTTTTAACCGGTGACCCTGTTGTTGCCGGTTTTTTATATGCCCGTCGAAAGATAGGTTTTTCTAGGTCAAGAGGCGGCAAGCTGCACTGGCGGCATAAGGAAAAGAGAAAACGATTTGTATCCTGTGCCGGTAAAAAAATATACTGCAACTATTTATATGCGTATGGAATAATCGGCGTAATCATGCGGATTTATAGCTGTATGTCAGTTGATACATGCATTAATTTGTATAAAATATGCATAAAAACTTGAAAAGTTATACTGTCTGTGCTATGATATGCACAGACAGTATTGTTTTTCAAGTTTGGAGGATGCATAGAATGAAACACGCAAATAGCTTTGCTGAGTATACGGCAGATGAAATTAAAGGAATCTTGTTATTAGCCGAAAAAATCAAACAGAACCAGAAAGCCTATTCCCATATTCTGGAAGGCAAGAAATTATACACCTTGTTTGAAAAAACATCGAATCGGACCTACCTGTCCTTTGCCATCGGCATGGAAGAACTGGGCGGCCGCCACTATAACCAGAAATGGGCGGACAGCAACTTCACCATCGGCGATTTGGGCAGCGAGGTAAAATATGTCTGCCGCAACGTCGACTGCATCATGGGCCGGTTTAAGAAAGCCGAAACGACGCATGGCTTTATGAAGAACGCTACCGTTCCGGTCATCAACGGCTGCGACAATACGTTCCACCCGACGCAGGCCTTGGCCGACATGCTGACCTTGTATGAAAAGACGGGCCGTTTTGACGTGAAGGTACTGTACATCGGCGCGAAAAACAATACGTACAATTCCCTGAGCGAAATCGTCGCCAAGCTGGGCGGCACGATGTACGGCTTGACGCCGTTCAGCCAGGTCATGGCCGTAGGAGACGAATTTTACGATGAATTGAAGCAGACCGGCCATTATGTCGAAGTGCCGACGGATATTTCCCAGGCCGATTTGAAAAAAATCGTTGCCGACGTGGACTGCGTATATACCGATACGTGGGTAGATATGGAATTTTTCACCAATCCCGAATATAAGGAAAAGAAAGAATCTATCATCAATATGATGATGCCGTACCAGATCAATGCGGACCTGCTCGAAGGGACGGATACGATGGTATTCCACGATATGCCGATTCACCCGGGCTTTGAAATTTCTCAGGACGTCATGGAGGCGCATATGGAAACTATTCTCGACGAAGCGGAAAATCGCCGCCACGCCGAAAAAGGGCTGCTCGTATACTTGATTACAGGTACCTTAGACTGGTAAATTCTCGTATTAGACGACAAGAAAACACACCCGGAACAGTGCGTTTCAGGCGAAATCGCGCTGTACAGGGTGTGTTTGCATTTTACTGAGAGGAACGCTGTTCGGTCTGCTTTCCTTCTTCCTGAAGACGGCGGCTGTACGCTGTCAGACGCTCTTCCAGCGTGCCCGTATGGAGCTCGAACAGGTGGTTGTCGTAGTCGTAAAAATAAAGGGAACGGCCCTCGCCGGGGATGCGGCTCCGCGCCTCCCGCATGGGAACGCCGGCCTTCGACAGCCGCTCTTTATAGGCTTCGAACTCGCCGTCGCTGATTTGAAAGGCAATGTGGTTGTACGTCTGTTCCGGCAGGGAAGGCCCTTCCATGATAACGATCCATAAGGTGCCAACGAGGAAAAATCGTTCCCGTGACAGGGAAAAGGTGCGGCTGCCGCTGTCGTAGACGATGCGGGCGGAAAAGATGGTCTGGAAAAATTCTGTCGCTTTGTCCAGATCCTGAACGATAAATGTCATGTGGCTGACGCCGGAAATCATAGGCGATCCCTCCTGTGTGCGTTTGTTTTACTATACCATGACCGATGGAGACGCACAAGGCAGAATGAAGAAAGTCGTTCTATCTTCGGAAACGGTCTCGACAAGACGGAGAGTTTTTGATAGTGTATATATGAATCTTTTAATAGGATATAGAGGGGGATATTGCATGAGAATTTTAGTAGCAATGGAAGTCCATGAAGAACATAAGCGTTGGATCGAAGAGGCTGCGCAGGGCCATGAAGTCGTATATTGGCCTGTCAAGGGATTGGTCAGCGCCAGCGTATCGGAAGAAGAATTGGCCAAGGCCGACGTCGTCATCGGCAACGTCGTGCCCGCCCAGCTGCGCCATGCCCGCAGGCTGCGCTGGCTTCAGCTCAGCAGCGCCGGCGCCGACGCCTACTGCAAGGACGGCGTCATGCCTGACGGAGCGGCCCTTACGAACGCGACAGGCGCTTTCGGCCTGGCCATAGCGGAGCATATGACGGCGTTGGTCTTCGCCATGATGAAAAAGCTGTACCGATACTACGACAATCAGAAAGACGCTAATTGGCGCGATGAAGGCCAGGTAGAGTCGGTATACGGAAAAACGGTTCTGGTTATTGGATTCGGTGATTTGGGCCGCCAGTTCGGAAAGCGTATGAAGGCTATGGGGGCTCATGTCGTCGGCATGCGCCGACGCAGCGGTGACGTGCCGCCTGAAGCCGATGAAATGGGTACGATGGACAAGCTGGACGAGTATCTGGCCAAGGCGGATATCATAGCGTCGTGCCTGCCAAATACGCCGGAAACGCATCACTTGTATACGAAGGACCGCTTCGACGTCATGAAGAAAGGAGCCTATTTTATCAACGTCGGCCGGGGCAGCAACGTCGTGCAGGACGATTTATGCGCCGCTGTCCGCAGCGGTCAGTTAGCCGGCGCTGCCGTCGACGTGACGGAACCGGAGCCGCTGCCGGCAGACAGCCCGATGTGGCACACACCGGGGCTTTTCGTTACGCCGCACGTATCGGGCGGATATCATTTGCAGGCTACGCACGACAACATCGTCCGCATTGCCGCCGCCAACCTGCGCCGTTTCTTAGCCGGAGAGGCGCTGGAAAACGTCGTCGACTTCGCCACAGGATATAAGAAATAAGAGGAAGCACATGAGAAAACCCGCAGTAACGCGAGATAGTATTCGCTGTTACTGCGGGTTTTTCGGCCGAATGATGGGTATCGTTTGACTTCCCTTATCGGTAAAGACCGCCGTCCCGTTCGTCGTGTCGATGAGGGCGGCTTTGAAAGCCGCTGTCCGTTCCTGCGGAATTTGCAGGGTAAAGGTCACGGTGTCGGAAAAGGCCCGGTCGGCGACGAGAATATCGAAGGACGGAGCCATCCGTTCCAGCGTGCTGACGAAGGAGTAGGCGACGGTGACGCCGGCAATGTCGTAGGGCTTGTAATCGGCGATATCCGCTGCCTGAAGCCCGAGGGTGACGGCGTGACTGTAGGCCCGGATCAGGCCGCTTGCGCCGAGCTTGACGCCGCCGAAGTAGCGCGTAACGACGACGACCGTATTGGTAACGCCGCTTTTTTTCAGCGTTTCCAGCATAGGCCGTCCGGCCGTACCCGACGGCTCCCCGTCGTCGCTCGATTTCTGCAGCGCGCCATCTATACCGATTTGGTAGGCGTAGCAATTGTGATTGGCGTCCCAGTACTGCTTGCGCAGCTCTTCGATGCGCGCCGCCGCTTCGGCTTCGCTGCGGACCTCCGTCAACGTCGCGATGAAGCGGGATTTTTTTACGATGTATTCCGTTTCGGACCGGCCGTATACGGATGTGATAAAAGAAGTAGCCATAGATATCTGTCCTCTGTCCTTTGCACTATACTTTTCTCTTATCATATCGCATTTGGCGGCGTTTGACAAAGGGGAAGGGCTATTTCCGCACCGTTAGGTCTTCGATGTTCAGCAGCGTTTCGATGGCTTGCTGCTGCGATTGCGGCAAGGCGTGGATTGCACGGATGATGCGGCTGTCCTTTTCGGAAATAGAGGCGCAGTACTGACAGTCTGATTCGGTTTCCTTATCATCCTGACAGAACATTCCCGGCCTGCCGACTAAGATGCAGATGGGGATTTGGAAAAAGTCGGCCATTCGCAGCAGTACGGAAATGTCGGGGGAATACAAGCCCGTTTCCCATGAATATACGGCTTGCTTGGACATACCGAACAGCGCGCCGAATTCCGTCTGCGTCAATCCTTTTTTCTTGCGGTAATACCTGATTTCTTGTCCTAGTGTCATAATGTAATCTCCCAGTATGAACAAATGATACGTTATAGTGTACTGCCCTTATTATAAGGTGAATATAAATGCAAGTCAATACAAGAATTGCATATTTCTCAATCTTGTCAAAAAATATCTGAATATTTAAAAGATAAGATAAATTCTATTACTGCAACTATTTATACTCAAATCATATAATATGCATAAATATGAATAAAAATTCTATAAATGCGGCATAAACACTGGGGATATTGATAATAAAATATTATATATACGATAAATATAATTTATATTGAAAAGAAAGTATATACTAAATCGTGGAGGGCTTTTTGGTCGGCCGCGCCCATCAGTTCCCGGGCGGAGTGCATAGCCAGGATGGGAATACCGACGTCCATAGTACGGATTGGGAGATTGGCCGATAAAAGGGAACCGAGGGTCGAACCGCCGGGCATATCGGAGCGATTGACGAACCGCTGGCAGGGAATCTGGGCCCTGCGGCATAAGGCGACGACAGCTGCAGCCGCTTCGGCATCGCCGGCGTAGGACTGGCTGGCCGCTGTCTTGAGGGCGACGCCCTGGCCGAGGCGGGGCGTGTTGGTAATGTCGCACTTTTCCGGCACGTTGGGATGCATGGCGTGGGCGACGTCGATGGACAGGATGAAGGCGTTGGCCGCGTCGATGCGATACTCCCGGCGCGTATAGCCGAGGGAGGCGTATAATTCTTCCAACAGGGCGGGGAAGGCTTGAGATAAGGCGCCCTGCTTCGTCCGGCTGCCCACCTCTTCATTGTCGAACAAGGCGACGACGTGGAGGCCGTCGTGCTCCTGGCTTCGGACCAGACTGTCGATGCAGGCATAGGCCGACGTCAGGTTATCGAGGCGGGGCGAGGAAATGAATTCGTTTTTCAGGCCCATCAGGCAGCCTTCTTCGTACAGGTATACCGTAAGGTCGTAAGATAAAATATCTTCGGGCCGGCAGTGGCATTCGTCGGCGAGAAATTGGAGAAAATAGGAGGCGTTGTCGTCCGGTCCCGTCAATGTCATGAGGGGCAGCATGTCCTTTTGGGGATTCAGGGCGATGCCGTCGTTGACATGGCTGTTCATGTGTATGGCCAGGCGAGGGATCGTCAGCAGGGGCTGTCCGGCATCGATCAGATGTACTGCCGGCTTGAAGGGATCGCCGCTGGCTGCTGCTACCTTTCCGGCCAGGGAGAGAGGTCTGTCGAGCCACGATTCGCGAATCATGCCTCCGTAAATTTCGACGTTAAGCTTTCCATAGCCCTGTTGTGACAGCGCTGCCGCCGGTTTGACGCGAAGACAGGGGAAATCCGTATGGGCTGCGGCAATGCGCAGATTGGCCCGCGGGTTAGGGCCAATCGTAAAGGCGATGAGGCTGGAATCATAAAGGGAAATGTAGTATCTCTGGCCAGATTCCAGCTGCCAGGGCTCATTCCAGCGAAGTTCCCGGAACCCTGCTTCCTTCAGGATGGCCATGCCGGCCTTTACAGTATGATAGGGCGAGGTAGCTTGGCTGATAAAATGCAGCAGGCGCTGCGAAAGATTCATGTCAGAGTATGTCATAATCGTACCGTCCTTTTCTGGAAAACTAGTATATCTTGGTATTTATTATAGCATATCTGAAAATATGCGTTTAGAAAGGACATTTGCACGAAGAAGCATGACGATTATGGGCTGAAACAGAGGCTTTCAGGAATTTCATGCCTTTGGCCGCCTTTAATGGAACCATACATTGAGTTTAAATAAATAAATTCAACAAAAGATATTTCTTTAAAAATATCAAACAATGGGCAGATAAACATTGACATAAGTAAAGAGGGAAGTTTATAATAAGTATTGTAATTTGATGTATGCAAAAAAGGTATACTGAATGGAAAGCATGCAATGTGTAACGGCAGTGTATTTTCCTGACGAACAGCCGTTTCAGGACATATGCCGCCGGAAATTTATGATGACAGAGGTGACGTAGTATGAGTGAACAAAATGCGAAAGTCGTTCATGAAGATTTGAACCGCGGCCTGCAGGAAAGGCATATCCAGCTGATTTCCTTTGGCGGGGCCATCGGCGTCGGCTTGTTCTTAGGGTCGGCGTCGGCTATTGAAAAGGCCGGCCCGGCTGTCGTTGTAGCCTATATTATCTGCGGCTTGGCTATTTTCTTCGTCATGCGGGCTATGGGTGAAGTCGTCGTCGAATATCCCGTGTCGGGCTCCTTCAGCGCCCATGCCTATCAATTCTTAAATCCTTTGGCCGGATATATTTCCGGATGGAATTACTGGTATTTCTGGATCGTTACCTGCATGGCTGAGATTACGGCTGTCGGCGTGTACATGCATTTCTGGTATCCCGATTTGCCCCAGTGGATATCCTGCCTGGCTGCTTTGGCTATTATGACCTGCGCCAATTTGATTTCCGTCAAAGCCTACGGAGAATTTGAATTCTGGTTTGCCCTTATTAAGATTATTACCATCATCTTCCTCATTATTACGGGCGGCGCCATGATTTTCTTCGGCTTCGGAAACAACGGCGTGGCTGTCGGTCTCAGCAATCTGACGGCGCACGGCGGCTTTTTCCCCAACGGCTGGGAAGGCGTATTCGGCACGCTGGTCATGATTTCCTTTGCCTATGTCGGCATCGAGGTCATCGGCGTGACGGCCGGCGAAGCCCACAATCCGGCGAAGACCCTGTCCGGCGCGATCGACAAGGTGCTGTATCGAATCCTTTTGTTCTACGTGCTGGCCTTATTGGTCATCATGGCTATTTATCCCTGGAACCAGCTCGGCCATCAGGGAAGCCCCTTTGTCATGGTATTTGAAAAATTAGGCATCAGCAGTGCGGCTCACATCATCAATTTCGTCGTCATTACGGCGGCCCTGTCTTCGTGCAACTCCGGCATTTACAGTACGGGACGCATGCTGTACAATCTGTCCCTGCAGGGAAAGGCTCCCAAGTCGCTGAGCGTCGTCAGCTCTCATAAGGTTCCGTACCGCTGCATACTCGTATCCGTATTGTTCATGCTTATCGGCGTCGCTATGAACTATTTCCTGCCGGCGCAGGTATTCGTCATCGCTACGTCCATCAGCTCCTTCGCCTGCATGATTACGTGGAGCCTTATCTTGTTCAGCCAGATGAGCTACCGCAAATCGCTGAGTCCGGAACAGCGGAAATCTATTCGCTATAAAATGCCCTTATCGCCGTATTCCAATTATTTCGCCCTCCTCTTTTTCATCGTCGTCGTTATCTCAGCGGCCTTCGACGCCACGACGCGCATCGCTATTTTTGCGACGATCGTGTGGGTAGCGGCCTTGCTGCTCGTCTACTACGGCACGGGCGTCCATAAGGCGGAAAAAATCCGTTTCGAGCATTATAAGGGAGACGCCGTGGACCCGTCCAACCGGTAGGCCCGCATCTTGAAAAAGACGATAGCGTGCAGTATAGTTATCATAGTGGAAATAATATAAGCAACGTATGGAAAGCAGTGGCCGGTCAGGACGACTGGCGGCTGCTGTTCCTGTTTAGACAGGATGGTGACAAACCGTGGATGTACTGGAATTAACGGAGCATTTTACGAAACGGCCTGTGTGGGCCCAAATTGATTTAGACGCGGCGGCGTATAATATGCGGCACATTCGTCAGGCTGTCGGGCCGGATACGCTGATTACATCCGTCGTCAAGGCCAACGCCTACGGTCACGGCGCAGTAGAGCTGGCGAAGGTGTTTTTGGAAAACGGGGCGGATCGGCTGGCCGTTGCCTGCGTCAGCGAGGCTGTAGAATTGCGGCGGGCCGGCATTACGGCGCGCATCGTCATCCTGGGCCATACGGATGGCCGCCGGGCGCGGGACGTCGTGCTGTACGGCATTGACGCCGCTGTATTTCATTATCAGGATGCGGTCCTGTTTTCTGAAGAAGCACAGCGACAGAATCAGACGATACACGTCCATATCGCCGCCGACACGGGCATGGGGCGCATCGGCTACAGGCCCTGTGAAGAAAGCATTGCAGAAATCAAGCAGATTGCAGCCTTGCCCAATGTAGCCATTGAGGGGCTGTTTACGCATTTTGCTGTCGCCGATATGGACGGAGACGAGTCGGTCGGCTATACGAAAAAGCAGTATGAAACCTTTGCCTGGTTCTGCCGGCGTCTGGATGAAGAAGGTGTTCACGTCAACGTCCGCCATTGCTGCAACAGCGCCGGCACGGCAGTATATCCCGATTTCCGATGCGATATGGTGCGGCCCGGCATCATCCAGTACGGGTACAATCCGTCCGACGAAGTGGCGGTGCCGTCCTTTACGCCTCGGCCGGTCATGTCCTTGCGGTGCTGCGTGACCCACATCAAGACGATTGAACCAGGCGATACGGTCAGTTATGGCCGTCACTTTACGGCAAAGCGGCCGACGGTCATTGCGACGCTGCCTCTGGGCTATTCCGACGGCTATCCCCGCGTATTGGCCAATCGGGCTGAAGTCCTCATCCATGGACGGCGGGCCAGGCAGGTCGGCAATATCTGCATGGATCAGTGCATGATCGACGTGACCGGCATTCCCGACGTTCAAATTGGCGACGAAGTCGTGTTGTTCGGGCAGCAGGGCGGCGAAGCGATTCCTTTGGAAGAAATCGCCGGATTGATCGGCACGATAGATCATGAAATCCTCTGCAACATTAACCGCCGCGTCCCCCGCGTGTATATTCAAGGGGGAAAGGTCGTTAAGCGCGTAGAGTATCTATTCGAATAAGCTCGGCAGCAGGCCGTCGAGAGCTCGCTGCCGTAATACAGGTTCTCATATAGGCGCGGCAGGACGTACGTTGATTTGTACGGACTGCCGGGTCTATTTTTTGTTGCTTATTCTGCGGCCCCTATGGTATTATATAATGTAAACCTCAATGGGGCATAATTGTCGTAACGCAAGCCCCGATGGAGGGATATTGCAGATATATTCATGGAAACGGAGAGAACCTGCATTGGATATCATAGAAAATAAATTTTACTTTTTGCTGACATACGGATGTCAGATGAACGAGTCCGACAGCGAGCGCTACGCCGGCCAGCTGGAATCGCTGGGGTATCGCCGTACGGAAGACATGGATATGGCCGACGTTATCCTGCTCAACACCTGCTGCGTCCGCGAGACTGCTGAAGGAAAAATCTTGGGAAAAATCGGCGAGCTCAAGCACGTCAAGCAGCATAACCCGAATCTCATCATCGCCGTCACAGGCTGCATGGCCCAGGAATGGCAGGACCGCCTGTTTGAACGGGCGCCGCATATCGATTTGGTCATCGGCACGCACAATATACACAAGCTCATCGAGCTCATTCGGGAACGGCAGGCCACGTCGGGCCATTATTTAGAAGCCGACATGACCATGCCGGCCTTTCACGATTTGCCGACGAAACGGTTCCAGAAATTCTTCGCCTGGGTGCCGATTATGAACGGCTGCAATAAATTCTGCACGTACTGCATCGTGCCCTACGTGCGGGGCCGCGAAGTAAGCCGGCCCATTGCCGACATCGTCGGGGAAATCGAGGAGATTGCCAAAGAAGGCTATAAGGAAATTACCCTGCTGGGGCAAAACGTCAATTCGTACGGGCTGGACTTAAAGGACGGTACCGATTTTTCATCCCTTCTCCAGGCCGTCGACCGCATCGACGGCATCGAACGGGTGCGGTACATGACCAGCCATCCCAAGGATATGACCTTTGCCATGATCGATGCCATTGCCGACAGCCGGAAGGTCGTCAACCACATGCATCTTCCGATTCAGAGCGGCTCCGACGAGCTGCTGAAAAAAATGAACCGGGGCTATACGGTAGACCAATATATGGAACTGGTAGAGTACGCCCGCAAACGCATCCCCGACCTGGTGCTGACGACAGACATCATCGTCGGGTTCCCCGGCGAAACGGAAGAAATGTTTTGTCAGACTCTGGAGCTGCTGAAACGGGTTCAGTACGACATGGCTTACACCTTCATTTATTCGCCCCGCACGGGAACGCCGGCGGCCAAGATGGATCATCAGATTTCCCAGGAGGAAAAGAGCCGCCGCCTGCAGCGCCTCATGGATGTGCAGAACGTGTACAGCCTGCAGCTGAATCAGGCTATGGAGCATAAGGAATACGAAGTCATCGTCGAAGGGCCGACTAAAAACGACGAAAATCACTGGTTCGGCCGGACGACGGGCAATAAGATGATTATATGGGAACACGACGGGTCCGCAGCCATAGGCGACACCGTAAAGGTTGCCGTCGATAAGGGGCAGACCTGGGTATTGAAAGGACATTTAATTCATTAAGGAGGCAGCGCGTTGGCTGATACAGTAAAGTTGACTCCTATGCTTAAGCAGTATTTGGAGGTCAAGGCTCAGTGCCCGGATAAGATATTATTTTTCCGGCTTGGCGATTTTTATGAAATGTTTAATGACGACGCTTTGACGGCATCGCGGGAATTGGATTTGACGCTGACCGGACGGGGCGTCGGAAATAAGGAGCGGGTTCCCATGTGCGGCGTGCCCTTCCACTCGGCCGACACCTATATCGAGCGGCTGGTCCACAAGGGCTACAAAGTGGCGATCTGCGAGCAGATGGAGGATCCGAAGACGGTCAAGGGCATCGTCAAGCGCAAGATCATCAAGGTCATCACGCCGGGGACGATTACCCTGGAAAACGCCGTAGCCTCGAAGAAGAACAACTATATCAGCTGCGTCTGCGCACGCGACACGTCGATTGCCGTTGCCCTGATGGACGTGACGACAGGCGAATGCCTGTGGTCCCTGTGCAACGCCGGCGCCATGGACGACGTGCTGTTTGATATTTTTTCGGTATATGAGCCGAGCGAGCTCATATACGCCCATATGGACGAATACATGGACGCCGTCCAGGCTTATCTGCGCAGCCGGCTGGCCCAGTGCGCAGTGACGCCCTTTGCCGCCGACAACGCCGTCGACTACGAAGCGGTCGCAGTCCGGTATTTTGGGGCGGAAGCGGTAGAGGAAGCGAAGGGAGCGGCGGCCTGCATCGGCATGCTCCTGACCTATGTCGGCGAAGTCATGCAATCCGATATCGGCCATATCAACTCGCTGGAACGTATTGACAACGAGCGCCGCCTGGTTATCGACGCCGCCAGCCTGCGCCATCTCGAAATTACGCAGAACGTCCGCGACGGCGGCCGCAAGGGCACGCTCCTGTCGATTTTGGACAAGACGAAGACCGCTATGGGCGGCCGGCTGCTGCGCAAGTGGCTGGAAGCGCCTCTGGTGCGCATGGCCGATATTACGATGCGGCAGGATGCCGTCGAAGATATTCTCAGCCATGAAATCATGCGGCAGGACCTGGCCGATACGATGGACCGGATTTACGATTTCGAACGCATCCTGACCCGCATCGAAACGGGGACGGCCAGCCCGAAGGACCTGGTGGCTCTGCGGGAATCTCTGGCGGCAATACCGCAGCTCCGGCACATCCTGGAGCAGGCCGACGCGGATTTGCTCAAGCGACTGCGCGACCGGATCCAGACGCACGACGACATGTACGACCTGCTGTGCCGCAGCATCAAGGACGAGCCGGGACTGGTTATCCGCAACGGCGGCGTCATCCGCGACGGCTATTCAGCCGAGCTCGACGAAATCCGATCTATTGCTGCCAACAGCAAGGCCTATTTGAAGGAGCTGGAAGAGCAGGAAAAAGAAAAGACGGGCATCAAGATGAAAATAGGCTATACGAAGGTATTCGGCTATTACTTTGAAATTTCCCACGCCAATACAAAGCCTATTCCCGATTACTACGTGCGCAAGCAGACGCTGGTCAATGCCGAACGGTACATCACGCCGGCGCTGAAGGAGTTTGAAGTCAAGGTGCTGACGTCGCAGGAACGGATGCTGGAGCTGGAATACCAGCTCTTCGGCCAGCTCCGTAAGGACATACAGGGCCATATCCGGGAAATGCAGCAGACGGCCCGGGCCATCGCCCGCGTCGACTGCCTGTACAGCTTGGCCTGCGCCGCCCATGACAACCACTATATACGGCCGGGCCTGAATACAAAGCAGGCCGTGCAGATCAAGGACGGACGCCATCCGATTATTGAAAAATTCCTGAAGGACGAGCTGTTCGTGCCGAACGACGTGACGCTGAACCACAGCAGCCATGAAATCCTGGTCATCACCGGCCCGAATATGGCCGGCAAGTCGACGTACATGCGGCAGGTTGCCGTCCTGGTACTCATGGCTCAGACCGGCTCGTTTATCCCGGCCCGAGAGGCGTCTATCTGCCCGGTGGACCGTATTTTCACCCGCATCGGCGCCAGCGACGATATCCTGAGCGGTCAGAGCACCTTTATGGTAAAAATGAAAGAGGTATCCTATATTTTAAGCCACGCGACGGAGCGCAGCCTCCTCGTCCTCGACGAAATCGGCCGGGGCACAAGCACCTTTGACGGTATGTCCATTGCCCGGGCCGTCATCGAGTATTGCCTGAAGCACATCCACGCCCTGACGCTTTTCGCTACTCATTACCACGAATTGACCGACATGGCCGATACGTCGGAAAAGATAAAGAACTACACCGTGGCCGTAAAGGAACGGGGCAAGAATATAAAATTTTTGCGGCGCATCATTCCCGGCGGCGCCGACCGCAGCTACGGACTGCACGTAGCCCGGCTGGCCGGCCTTCCCGAAAGCTTGCTGAAGCGGGCCGACGTCATCCTGTCGGAGCTGGAGTCCCAGGGAGCCGTGGCGGCGCCGGTGCCTAAAAAAGAAAGCCGTCCGCTGGCGGACAGCCTGTTTACCGATCCCGTGCTGGAGCGGCTGTTGTCCGTCGACGTGTCGAGTATGACGCCTATTGAAGCGATTTCATTTCTCTACTCCTTGCAGAAAGAAGCTAAAGAAGGGAGCGGCATGAATTGAGTTCTATTATAAATTTGCTTGACGAGGCGACGCGCAATAAAATTGCCGCCGGCGAAGTCGTAGAGCGGCCGGCGTCGTGCGTCAAAGAATTGGTGGAAAACGCCATCGACGCCGGCGCGTCGGCTATCGAAGTGGAAATAGCCGACGGCGGCCAGTCGTATATGCGCGTTACCGACGACGGCTGCGGTATGAGTCCCGAAGACGCGCGCAAGTGCATTATCCGCCATGCGACGAGCAAGATCAGCGCCGTTGAAGATATCTTTGCCATCAGCTCGCTGGGGTTCCGCGGCGAAGCCGTACCCAGCATCGCCGCCGTATCGCATATGCAGATTACGACGCGCCGGCCCGACGACGACTTTGCTACGCATCTCCTTCTCGACGGCGGCGAAATTACCAGCGAAGACCAGATCGGCGCGCCTGTAGGCACGACGATGGAAGTGAGCGATTTATTTTACAATACGCCGGCCCGCCGCAAATTTTTGAAAAGCGAGCGAACGGAAAGCTCCAAGATCAGCGAAATGATTACCAAGCTGGCTTTATCACATCCGTCCATTGCCTTTACCTTTACGAATAACGGCCGGACGACGCTGCATACGGGCGGAGGCGGCGATCTGAAGGAAACGATAGCCAATATTTACGGCGCGGCGCTGGCGAAGGAAATCTTCTCCATTTCCCATGACGACGGCGACATCGCCGTCGAAGGCTACGTAGGCAAGCCGTCGGTATTAAAGAGCACGCGGGCTTGGCAAACCTGCATCGTCAACGGCCGCATCGTGCACAATCCCCTCATATTTAAGGCCGTGGAAAACGCCTATCACGCCATGCTGCCTAAATCGGGCTATCCCTTCGCCATGATTCACATTCACATGGACCCGGCGGCGGTAGACGTCAACGTCCATCCGGCCAAGACGGAAATAAAATTTGCCGACGAACAGGCCGTGTATCGGGCCGTATACCACAGTATCATTACGGCCCTGATAGCCCAGGAAAAGCCGGAAGACATTGCGACGAACATCGATATGCCGCCGCAGCAGATACAGCGCAGGGAAGCGGAGGAAGAGTTGTTGGAGCTGAAAGAGCAGACGGCGGCTCCGCCGGCACAAGCCCAGGAACTTCCCTTTGAGGACCTTTCGCCCCTGCCGCAGCGGCGCGCCGACGCCGTACAAGAACCGAGGCGTATGCCCGTGTGGGAAACGAGAGATGCCGTGACTCCCGTATACAGCCGTCAGGACGAGACGAGTGCACAGCGGCCGTTCCATGCATACGAGCCCTCCCGGTCTTCAGCTGACGAGTGGGAAAGCTTTAGCCGCGAACTGGCATCGAAGGGACAGGCGGCGCAGGACGACGCGCCGATCATTACCTTCGACGGCGATGAAGACGTATTTATTCCTCTGGGCGAGGTAGCCGACTGCTTTATTATCGCTAAGAAGGGCCAGGATTTGTACATTATAGACCAGCATGCGGCCCATGAACGGATACGCTATGATAAATTCTGCCGGCGGGCGGAGAAAATGCCCAGCCAGCAGCTTCTGACGGCGGAATTCGTGGAAGTCGACGGCGACGACATGACCTTGCTTCTGGAACGGCCGGACGTATTCGCCGATTTGGGCTATACCTATTCCGAGGCGGGGCCGTCGACGCTGCGCGTGGAAGAGGTGCCCTGCGACTTGCCGACGAGCCAGATAGCCGATTCTCTCGAGGATATCTGCCGGGCTCTTCACGAAAACGCCGCCGTGGATAAGGCGACGCTGCGCCATCGTTCTCTGGCGTATTTGTCGTGTCACGGCGCGATCAAAGCCGGCGACGCGCTGAATATCCGCCAGATGAAGCAGCTGCTGGAAGACTTGTTCCATACGGATAAGCCTTACGTATGCCCCCACGGCCGGCCGATTATCGTGCGTTTTACGCCGGACGAGCTGGCAAAATTATTCAAACGGACGTAATAATGGAAAACATATATGTAACGCCTTCGCTGAAGGCGAAAGATAAGCTGACTCAAGAAGCCCGTGCCTGGGCTGATGAAATCGGCGCCGCCTTCGTGCCGCGCCGGGGCCGGACGATGGAAGAATTGCAGGCTGCGTACGGAGAAGATATCCTCGTATATACGTCGCGGGGGCCGCAGCTCACGCGGGCCGAGGGAACTCACTTTTTCAGCCTGAATATGGCGGAGCTCCGCATTCAGCATATTCGAAGGGGGCAGACAGATCATCTGCTCGAGGCCATCGGCGCGGAAGGGCCGATACGGCTCCTCGACTGCACCTGCGGCTTTGGCGCCGACGCGATTACGGCGTCCTTTGCCCTGCCTGCCGGGTCCGTCGTCCATGGGCTGGAAGCTTCGCCGCTGCTGGAAGCCGTGACGGAATGGGGCTGCCGGTACTTTTGTCATGAAATGGACGATGTGACGGCGGCCTTGCGGCGCATCCAGGTGCGGCGGGGAAATTATAAAGAGTATTTAGAAGACGAGTCGGCCCCTCCGTATGACGTATTGTATTTTGACCCTATGTTCAGCCGGCCCGTGGCGTCGAGCTGCCAATTCCAGCCCGTGCGGCCTATTATGGATCACGAGCCGCTGACGGTGGAATCCCTGCGGCTGGCAATCAAAAAAGCGCGGCGGCGCGTCGTCGTCAAGGATCGCTATTTCCGCGAGCTGGAACAGACGTTTCCGCAGATGAAGCGGTACGGCGGCAAATACAGCCGCGTCGGCTACGCCGTCTTAGACGGGGAGGCATAAATGGAGAAAGTAATTGCAATTATCGGCCCGACGGCCGTCGGCAAGACGGCCCTGAGCTTTTCCCTGGCCGAACATTTTCATACGGAGCTCATTTCCGGCGATGCCTATCAGATTTACAAGCGCATGGACATCGGTACGGCCAAGCCGACGGCCGGCGAGCTGCGCCGTTATACCCATCACCTCGTCGACATCGCCGAGCCGGACGAGCCCTATTCGGCGGCCTTGTTCTGCCAGATGGCCCGGAAGGCTATTTCCGACGTAGCGGCGAAGGGGAACATCCCCATTCTCGTCGGCGGAACGGGATTGTATGTCCAGGCATTGCTGGAAGGCTACAGCTTTGATAGCTCCGGCGCCGACGAGGCGCTGCGGCAGAAGGCCAGAGAGCGTATCGCTGCATTGTCGGAAGTCGAGCTGAAATCCTACATTATGGAGCAGACGAAGTGGCAACCTGCGGACTGGCATGAACTGCTGTCGAATACGAATCGCCTCGTGCGCCTCATGGCGGCGATTGAAAGGGGCGAAGGCCGGCAGCTCGTGCGGGCCGGAAAGGCGGAAGGCCTTGTGTACGACGCCTTCGTCGTCGGCTTATCCCTGCCGCGAAGCGAATTGTACGAGCGCATTGAACGGCGCGTCGATTTGATGCTGGAAGCAGGTTGGCTCGAAGAGGTCAAGGGGCTGCTGGACGCCGGCGTATCGCCTCAGTGCCAATCCATGAAGGCCATCGGCTACGAAGAGCTGGCTTTGTACGCCCAGGGAAAGATGACGCTGGCAGATGCGGCGGAGCGCATTAAGATACGGACACGGCGCTTTGCCAAACGGCAGATGACCTGGTATCGCCGTATGCCCTATATACGCTGGTTTGAAAAAGAACAGTACTCTTCGGAAGCAGCGCTGGCCGACGACGTCATCGCCTGGATCGAAGGCAGATAATATATACCTATTGTGAAAACAAATTAGAATCGTTCCTGCAAAGAGCAAAGACAGGATGCAGGGAACGCAGCAGGAGAAAGGATCTGAGTTTTTGTCTATCGATTTGGAACATATCAGAAAGCAGGCTATGGCGGCCTGCGCCGCTCAGTTTGAACGGATTGACGCGATTTGCCTGCATAACACGCAGAAGGTACTGCAGGCGTATAGAGAGTGCCAGATCTCGTCCTATCAGTTTGCCGGCACGTCCGGATACGGATACAGCGACATGGGACGGGAAAAGCTGGACGAAGTATTCGCTCACGTATTTAAGGCGGAAAAAGCCCTTGTACGGCCCCATTTCGTATCGGGGACGCACGCCCTGGCTACGGTGCTGTGCGCTCTCCTGCAGCACGGCGATACGATGATATCCCTCATCGGCGCGCCGTACGATACGATGCAGAGCGTTATCGGCTATGCCCACGAAACGCCGCATTCCCTGAAGGAAAAGGGCGTCATATACGATGAAGTGCCGCTGAAGGACAACGCCTATGATTTAGATGGCATCCGGGAAAAAGTAGGGGCAGCCCAGCCGAAGCTGGTGCTGATTCAGCGTTCCCGCGGCTACAGTACGCGGGCGTCCTTGAAGATTTCCGACATCCGAGAAATTATTCAGACCGTCAAATCCGTAAGCCCGCAGACGATCTGCTTTGTCGACAACTGCTACGGCGAGTTCGCTGCTGAAGTAGAACCGATCGAAGCCGGCGCAGATATCATTGCCGGTTCGCTCATCAAAAATCCCGGTGGCGGCATCGCGCCGACAGGCGGTTACATTGCCGGCCGGGAAGATTTGGTCTCGGCGGCGGCGGACTATTTGACGGCGCCGGGGCTGGGCGACGAGCTCGGCTCCTATGCGGCGGGCTACCGCCTGTTCTTCCAGGGATTTTTCATGGCTCCCCACGTGACGGCGCAAGCCATTAAAGGGGCCGTTTTCGCGGCGGCCGTCTTCGCCCAGCTGGGATTTAAGGTATCGCCGCTGCCGGAAGAAGAACGGTACGACCTGATTCAGACGATTTACCTGGAAAACGAACAGAATATGTGCCTGTTCTGCCAGGGAATTCAGTCCTTCTCTCCTGTCGATGCCCACGTTACGCCGATTCCCGACGACATGCCCGGTTATGCCGACAAGATCATCATGGCTGCCGGCGATTTCGTGCAGGGCTCGTCCATTGAATTATCGGCTGACGGCCCCATTCGCGAGCCCTATATGATTTATCTCCAAGGGGGCATCGTCTTTGAGCACAACGTATTGGCCGTTATGAGCGCTGCCAAATACATCAGCGACCATGCCGAAGGAGACGCCCATGATTAAGGAAGTCCTCGTCGTCGAAGGCCGTTCCGACGTGGCCCGCATTCAGGCCAGCGGCATCGACGCCGACATGATTACGACCGACGGGTTTAACCTGCGCCCGGACACGATCCGGCAGATACAGTATGCCTCTGAAAAGCGGGGCATCATCATCCTGACCGATCCGGACAGCGCCGGCGAGCGCATCCGCAAGTATTTGACCGAGCGCTTTCCCGACGCCAAGCACGCCTTTATTCCCCGCAAGGACGCTATTGCCAACGGCGACCTGGGCGTAGAACAGGCGTCGCCCGAAGCGATTCGCCTAGCCTTGGAGAAGACGCGCTGCGCCGTGTACGAGCCGGAAGAACAGTTTACGATGGCTGACGTCGTATTGGCTGATCTGAACGGCTCTCCCGAAGCGGCGGACCGCCGGGCTGCCGTCGGTGCTATTCTCGGCATCGGCTACGGAAATGCCAAGCAATTTTTAAAGCGCCTCAATCACTACGGCGTTACCCGCGCCGAATGGGAAGAGGCTCTTGCCAAGATAGAGGAGGTAGACGACAGTGAAAGACGTTGATTTGTCTAATCCCGACGTAGTCCGCTACGTCGTCAATCGCTTCGGCCTGCGCATGAATAAGAAGCTGGGCCAGAATTTTCTTATCCGCCATGCTGTCGTCGACGATATCGCCGCGGCGGCGGAGCTCAAGCCCGGCGATCCCGTACTGGAAATCGGGCCGGGCATCGGTACCCTGACCCAGGCGCTGGCCGAAACGGGGGCGGCTGTAACTGCCGTCGAGCTGGACGACCACCTGCTGCCCGTATTGGACAAGACGCTGGAGCATTACGACAATGTCCGCGTCGTCCACGGCGACATCATGCGCATCGACATTGCCGAAACGATGAACCATAAGCCCTTTAAGGTCTGCGCTAATCTGCCCTATTACATTACGACGCCGATTATCATGAAGCTCCTCGAGCAGAAGCTGCCCATTGAAAAAATCGTCGTCATGGTGCAGAAGGAAGTGGCCGAGCGGATGGTAGCCGCGCCGGGCAGCAAGATATACGGGGCCTTATCCGTGTCGGTCCAATATTATACGGAGCCGCGGATGTTATTTGAAATTTCGCCGAAATGCTTTATGCCTGCGCCGGAAGTAACGTCGGCTGTTGTGTCTATGGATGTACGGCAGACGCCGCCCGTACAGGTACAGGAAGAAAAACGGTTTTTCCAGGTCGTTAAGACGGCCTTTTCACAGCGCCGCAAGACCTTTTCCAATACCCTTAAATCAGCAGGCTTGTCGAAAGAACAGATTGCCGGCATATTGGAAGCCAGCCATATAGACGGCAGCCGCCGCGGCGAAACGATGAGCTTGCAGGAATTTGCCGACGTAGCCGATGCTTGGAGCAATCTGGCGGCGGACGAAGCAAAGTAATATTTCTTTAAGGAGGATTCAGACTATGGCACAGATTATTCCCTTTGGCGGACACACGCCGCAGATAGACCCGACGGCATATATCGCCGAATCGGCCGTTATTATTGGCAACGTTACGATTAAAGCCGGCGCGAATATTTGGCCTCACGCCGTTATCCGCGGCGACGAAAGCCAGATCATCATCGGCGAAAACGTCAGCATTCAGGACAACTCGACAGTTCACACCTACCCGGCCCTGCCTATGATCATCGGCGACAATACCCTCGTCGGCCACAACGTCATCCTGCACGGCCATTCGATCGGCAAGGGCTGTCTGATCGGCATGGGCTCTATCCTCATGGACGCTACGGAAATCGGCGACGAATCGATCATCGGTGCCGGTACGATGATTACGAAAAAGAAGGTCATTCCGCCCCGTTCCCTCGTATACGGCATGCCGGCCAAGGTAGTCCGCGAGCTGTCGCAGGAAGAAGTCGACGGCGTACAAAGCGAGGTCAAGCTGTATGCCGATTTAGGGGCAGAATACAAGAAGATACAGGGGGAATAAACTATGTTTTCCTATGAGATGCCGACAAAACTGTACTTTGGCAAAGGCTGCGTAGCCGAAGCCGGTGACGACGTCAAAGCCTTGGGCAGCAAAGCCCTGCTCGTTACGGGCCGCCGTTCGGCAAAGCAAAACGGTTCCCAGGATGCCGTCGTATCCCTGCTGGAATCCTTGGGAATCGAATGGGTCTTGTTCGACGACGTAGAAGCCAATCCGTCTGTCGAAACGGTGCGCAAGGGCGCGGCTCTGGGCCGGCAGGAGGGCGTCGATTTCGTCGTCGGCATCGGCGGCGGTTCGCCTATGGATGCGGCCAAGGTCATCGCCTTGCTGTGTACGAATGAATTGGACGACGCGGCCCTGTTCAAAGGCCCGTATAACGCGCCGTTGCCGATCGTCGCCGTGCCTACGACGTCGGGTACCGGCAGCGAGGTGACGAAGATCAGCGTCCTGACGAATCACAGCGCCGGCACGAAACAGTCGGTCAAGTCGCCGCTCTTGTATCCGAAGCTGGCCCTGGCCGATCCGTCCTTTACGATGGATGTGCCGGAAGCTGTCACGATCGATACGGCTATCGACGCCTTATCCCACGCCATAGAAGGCTACATGGCCAAGGCTTCGACGCCGGTCAGCGACGTGTGGGCCGAAGAAGCCATGCGCTTCCTCGGCGTTCATTTGACGAACCTGCGCGGCCATTTGCCTTACGCCGTCCGCGAAGACCTCATGTACGCCTCGACCTTGGCCGGCATCGTCATTTCCCAAGCTGGCACGACGCTGGTTCACGGCATGGGCTATCCCCTGACCTATTACAAGGGACTGTCCCACGGCCGGGCCAACGGCCTGCTCCTGCCGCAGTACATGAAGCTCATGGAAGAATCCATGGCCGATAAGGCCGAACGGGTATGGGAAATCCTGGGATTTTCCGACGCCGAAGACTTTGGAGCCTTCATGAAAGACCTCATGCCCGAAGTGGTGGAGCTGAGCAACGAAGACGTTGCGAATTTCACGGCCATGACGATGAAGACAAATTCCGTAAAGGCTACGTCTTATGACGTGACGGCCGGTGTAGTGTCGAATATCTACAAGGCTATACGAAGATAATATATGTAACGATAGGAGAGGGTGATTGCCTGAGAGGCGGGCAATCACTCTTTTTGTGAATTTTTGCTGATAAATAACGTACAGCCTATTTACATAATCTATGATATAATAGCCTATATGTATTACTTGGATTGGCTTGTAAAGGAGGACTCATGGCAGAATTATTAGCGCCGGCAGGATCGCTGGACCATGTGCTGTCGGCTATTGACGCCGGGGCGGACGCCGTGTATTTAGGCGGCAAGTCGTTTAACGCCCGCAAGTTTGCCCACAATCTTTCAGATGAAGAATTAGCCGAAGCCGTGCGCATCGCCCACGTATTCGGCGTAAGGATATATGTGACCGTCAACATCGTCATGGCCGATAAGGAGCTCAAGGCGCTGACGGGCTATTTGAAATACTTGGATTCCATCGGCGTAGACGGCATCATCGTGCAGGATTTGGCTGTCGCCGCCATAGCCCGCAAGGCTGCGCCCAATCTGCCCCTGCACGGCAGCACCCAGATGACCGTCGCCGATTTGGACGGCGTGCGCTTTTTGGAACGACTCGGCTTTACGCAGGTCGTCTTGGCCCGGGAAGTATCCCTTGATGAAATCCGGGAAATATGCAGTCATACGACGATGGCTATCGAAGTATTTATTCACGGCGCGTCGTGCATGTCCTATTCGGGACAATGTCTCATGAGCAGCTTTATCGGCGGCCGCAGCGGCAACCGCGGCGCCTGCGCCCAGCCGTGCCGCCTGCCGTATAACTTGACGAAAGACGGCAGCCCCTTGCTGAAGGAAGACGCCTATATTCTGAGCTTGAAGGACTTAAACAGCCTCGAATATATCGACGCACTCATGGACGCCGGCGTGTCTTCCTTTAAAATCGAAGGCCGCATGAAGGGGCTGGGCTATGTCCGTTCCGTCGTGCAGGCTTACCGCCGCGTCATGGACAGCCATTGCCGCTCGGCTCAGGAGCGAAAGGACGCCATGGCCGATGCGGTGCAGCTGACAGCGGAAAGCTTTAACCGCACGTATCAGCACGATTTCCTCGCCGGGACGGTAGGCCGCCGTACTCTTACCGAGCAGGGCGGCGGTAATCAGGGCCGGCGCGTCGGCGTTGCCTCGGCGTATCGGGACAACGTCGTCGATGCCGTATTGGACGAGCCTTTGGCTGCCGGCGATATGATCAAAATCATCGCGCCTGACGGACGGGAATGTATCGATGAAGTTCGCTCTGCCGTCGGTACGTTTTCCAATAAGAAGCAATTTGCCCTGGAAATGCGCCGCAGCGATTTGTTGACCGGCACCATATACCGGCTGGCCCGCAAGGAAGACAGGCAGAGCCATGCCGAACGGCTGCAGCGGCGCATCGCCCTGTACTGCCACGTCGACGCAGACGGCGAAGGGCGGCTGCGGCTGACGGGTTGGGATGAAGGCGGCCATACGGCGGATATCGTATCGGACTATATCGTGCAGAAGGCTAAGAAGCGTCCGGCTACGGCTGAATGGGTGAAGAGCCAGCTTGATCGCCTCGGCGATACGCCCTTTACGCTGGCCGACGCTGCGATTTGGGATGAATCGTATATGATTCCGGCCAGCGTGCTCAACGAGCTGCGCCGCCAATGCGTCGATATGCTGACAGAAGACATTCTGGCAGAGTACGTCCGCCCGTCGGCCGGGACGCCGTCTGATGACTGCTTTGTCCAAGCCTCAGACAATGGGCAGCGCATGCCCTTATCCATAGCCGTCCGCTGCGATTCCATAGACGCTGTCCAGGCTGCTGCAGACAGCGGTGCCGACCGGGTGATTTTCGGCGGCGAATCGTACCATCACCGTTCGTTTTCTGCCGCCCAATGGCTGGAAGCCGTCCGCATTGCTCATGAACGGGGCGTTTCCTTGTGGGCGGCGACGCCCCGCATCGTGTCGCAGCGGCACAACGGGTTGGTGCGGCGTGAGCTGGAACAGGCCCTGAAGAGCGGCGCTGACGGCGTGTACGCCGGCTCTATAAGCGTATTTTCCATGCTGCGGGATATGGGGGCCCATATACCTGTATATGCCGATTGGCCGTTAAATATATTCAACAGCGCGGCGGCTGGCGAATACGTGCGGCTGGGCTGCGCCGGCATTACCGTGTCTGCCGAAGCGACGCTGCGGCAGATAGGGAAGATAGCCGAAGCTGTCCGCTGCCCCGTCGAAGCCGTTGCAGCGGGTCGGCTGGAAATGATGATTACCGAATCGTGCGCCGTCGCGGCCTTCGCCGGAACGGGTCATAAGACCGGCTGTTCCGCTCCCTGCATGAAGGGCGGCTTTGCCTTGGAAGACCGGCGGAATGAACAATTTCCCGTCGTGACGGACCAGTATTGCCGCAGTCATATCCTGAACAGCAAAGAGCTGGACATGGTTCCCTATTTCAACGAGCTGAAGCGGGCCGGCATTTCTGTACTGCGCATTGAAGGACGGGGATGCTCTCCCGAATGGATAGGCCGCACGACGAAGCAGTATGTCCGCCTCCGCGACGGCTTGGAAACGATGGTCTTCGGCAAGGAAGACCGCGGCGTTACGCGAGGCCATTTTTTCCGCGGTATTTTATAAATCAGGAGTAACAAAAATAGATGAATAAACGAAGTTTGCGTATTCTCGGCTTTTATCAAGTACAAAACATGCTCGTACGCCTCGCGCCGTCTCGCATGTCCAAGGAGATTGCCCGCCGGCTCAAGCCGGTATGTGAGGCAGAAGAAGTAGCCCGGAGCCTGAACGATACGGAAGAAGCCTATCGCTGCCTGCAGAGCGAGGCGTCCGTGCCGATGGGGGGCATCGTCGACATCCGTCCGGCCCTGGAAAAGGCCCTGCGCGACGTGACGCTCGAAGGGCAGGATTGCATCGATATTTGGAACAACGTCCGGCGGTACGGCGACATCCGCCAGTATTTCATGGATAAGGGGGAGGAATATCCCCAGCTGGCAGAAAAAGCCGAAGGTATCGGCGATTTTTCCCTTATTTCTCATAAAATGGCCGGCGTGTTCGACCAAAACCACCAGATTCGCGACAACGCGTCGCCGGAGCTCATGCGCCTGCGAAACCGCATCGTCGAGCTGGAACGGCAGACGAAGCGGTATGTAACGGGCGTGCTGCAGAATAAAGAATATCAAAAGTATTTCCAGGACGCTCTGGTAACGGTTCGCAACAACCGCTACGTCGTGCCCATCAAGCAGGAGTACCGCCATGCCTTTCCGGGCATCGTCCACGACACGTCGGCCAGCGGCTCAACGCTGTACATCGAGCCCTTGGCTATCGTCAACGCCAACAACGATCTGCAGGCTGCCCGCATCGGCGAGACGAAGGAAATCGAGCGTATTTTCCGCCGCCTGACAGCTCTTGTGAGCGGCCAGTATGACGATCTCATGGACAGTACGAAATGCGTCGCCGCCCTGGAATTCGCCTTTGCCAAGGCGCAGTTGGCCCAGCAGATGAAGGCCTGCCGGCCGTCCGTTTCGCAGAAGGGAATCGTCCGGCTCGTCCAGGCCCGTCATCCTCTCATCGACGCTAAGGCCGTCGTGCCAAATACGATCATTCTCGGCGGCGAATACCGCATTCTCCTCATTACGGGCTCCAATACAGGTGGCAAGACTGTCTCGATGAAAACGCTGGGGCTGTTGGTTCTCATGCATCAGGCCGGCTTGTTCATCCCTGTGGGCGAAGATTCGGAGCTGCCCATTTTCCGCGACGTCTTTTCTGATATCGGCGACGAACAGGATATTTCTCAAAACCTCAGTACCTTTTCCAGCCATATGAAGCAAATCGTCTACATCCTGCGCCACTGCACGGCCGACGATCTCATTCTGGCCGACGAACTGGGCTCCGGTACGGACCCGGCCGAGGGGAGTGCTATTGCCATTGCCGTACTGGACGCCTTGTATCGGAAAGGGTCGTATGTCATGGTGACGACCCATTACAACGATTTGAAAAACTACGCCTACAATACGCCGGGCATTGAAAACGGCCATGTGGAATTCGATGAAGAAACGCTGCGGCCGACGTATAAGCTGCGCATCGGCGCCGCCGGCAGCAGCCATGCCTTCAGCATCAGCGAACGCCTCGGTATGCCGGCGGAGATACTGGCCAAGGCGAAGGAGTTGCGCAGCAAGGCTCAGGACGTCGACATGGAAGCTATTTTGACCAAGCTCAACAGCCAGTCTAAGCGCATGGACGAAGAACAGGCCGAGTTGGAACAGAAGCTGGCCGACGTGCGCCGCATAGAAGACGAGCTGCGCCGGGAAAAGGAAAAGGTATCGGCCAAGCGGCAGGATATTATCGACTCGAGCCGCCGCGAGGCCTTCGATTTGAAGCGCAATCTCCGCGTCGAAGCGGAACGGATCATCCGCGAGCTCAAGCAGCAGTCCAAGGACAGCTCCGACAAGGAAAAGGCCAAGGCTATCGACCAGGCCCGCCGGGCGATTCAGCAAATTTCCCTGCCCGATAAGGAAAAGCCGCGCCGTGACCCTGTCGACCCGTCGCAGCTTAAAGCGGGCCAAAGCGTATTTATCAACTCCCTGGACGGACTGGGCACGGTTACGGAAATCAACGGCAAGAAGCTGACCGTATCGGTCCGGGGCATGACGGTCCGCGTCAAGCTGCAGGATGTCAGTGCACCTTATCTGGAGGAAATCAAGAGGGAAGAGCAGGCGGAACGCAAGGCCAGCGCTTCGTCTTCCTTCCGGCCTATCCTCACGGCCAGCATCGCGACGGAGCTCAATATCATCGGCAAGACCTATCAGGAAGCGCTGCCGGACGTTGAAAAGTTCCTGGATCAGGCTTTGGCTGCCGGATTCAGTCCGGTGCGCATTATCCACGGCAAGGGAAGCGGCGCCCTGCGCCGTCAAATCCACGAGTTTTTAGACGGCCAGCCCTTTGTCAAGAAGTACGCCCTCGACGACGTAGAAGGCGGCGGCGCCGGCGTAACGCTCGTATATTTTTAGACAGCACATAAGGGGGAATGCTACATGAAACAATGTATGGATGCAGAGAATCTGCACCGCCGGCTGAAGAAGATCATTGGCCAGGTACAGGCTATCGACCGCATGATCGACGAAGATATTCCATGCGAAGATATCCTGTCGCAGATTAATGCGGCGAAATCGGCCCTGCATAAGTGCGGACAGGTTATTTTAGAAGGGCACATCCGCCATTGCGTCCGCGACGGCATTGCCCACGGCGACCCGGACAAGACCATCGAAAAGTTTACGAAAGCCGTCGAACGGTTTGCTAATATTAAATAAAAAGTACATGAAAAGTCACAGCGAATCCCGTGTCTAACAAGGGCCTTCGCGGTGGCTTTTCTTTATTATTTAAACGATTAACTTAAAATTGGCGGGATAAATAAAACGATTAACCTAAAAATTTACTGTAAAATTTCGAAAAACTGCTTGCCAAAGACTATGAGTTGTGGTAATATGCATACGTCAAGTCAAAATAAAAATGCGTTGAAGAGAAATAGTAAGTTCCAGAAAGTTTGCAGAGAGCCGCTGGCTGGTGGGAAGCGGCAACGGAATGGAAGTGAACTCGTCTCTAAGCAGCTCCCTGAACATTGCAGTAGGCGGAGCCGGGGCCTGGCCGTTAACAGACAGGAGGGTATCGACACATTGTCCGTACCTGCTGAGGGCATGCCGTATGGCGTGAATTAGAGTGGTAACGCGTGAGTAAATCTTTCGTCTCTTGTGAGATGAAAGATTTTTTTATTTTGAGTTGTACTATGGAAAGAACAGAGATTTTGAAGGAGATGGTAGTATGACGAACGAAACGAAGATTCCAAACACGCGATGGTGGCGCATTTTGCCGGCGACAGTGCTGGTATATATTGTGGCCAACATCGACCGTGCCAATATTTCCTTTGCCATGGCCGGCGGCATGATGGAAGAGCTGGGCTTAGACGCCGTGGCTATCGGTATGGCTATCGGTATTTTCTTCTGGGGCTATTTGCTCCTGCAGGTTCCGGGCGGCCATTTGGCGGAACGGAAGAGCGCTAAGAATTTTATTGCGGCCATGATTGTCATTTGGGGCGGCTGCGCGACGATTTGCGGATTTATCAGCACGTCCTTTGAATTCAACGTCGTACGCTTTATTTTGGGCATCGCTGAAGGCGGTATTTTTCCTGCGATTTTAGTCATCATTTCTCATTGGTTCCCGCCGGCGGAACGAGCCCGCGCCAATTCGATTTTCTTGCTGAGCTTCCCCTTATCGGCTATTATTTCCGGCCCCATTTCAGGCTGGCTCATCGCGACCTGGGGCTGGCGTGAAATGTTCATCATCGAAGGCGTAGCTTCCATCGCCTTGATTTTCTTGTGGATGCCTCTCATCGCTGACCGTCCGAGCAAGGCGAAATGGCTGAGTGCAGAAGAACGCAACTGGATTGAAAGTGAGCTGGCTGCCGAAGCGGCCGCGAAAAAAGCCGCTGCCGCCACGAATAAGAGCGCGACGAAGACGAGCTACAGAGAATTGGTCTTCGATATTAACTTGTGGAAAATGGTTGCCGTATACTTCCTCATTTGCTGCGCCTTCTACGTATTGAGCTTCTGGCTGCCGACGATTATCAAGGATATCCTGAAAGCTGATATCGGCATGGTTGGCTGGCTGTCGGCGCTGCCGAACATCGCTGCCGCCCTGGGCATCGTCTTCTTCGGCCGCATGGCCGATAAGAGCCAGAATCGCCGCAAGTACTGCATCATTCCGTACGTCTGCGTCGGCCTGTGCATCATCGCTTCCGTATTTACGGCGTCCTATTCGGGTTGGTTGTCCTTTGCCTTCCTGTGCCTCTGCGGCTTCTTCTGGCTGTCGGGCCATCCCGTCCTGTGGACTATCGTTGCCGAAACCTTCCAGCCCGAAGTGGCCGGCGGCGCCCGCGGAGCCATCAATGCCTTAGGCAACCTGAGCGGCTTCTTCGCTCCCATGCTGCTGGGCTACATGATTCAGAACTACAGCCGCGACGCCGGCATGTATATCTTTGCCGTATTGGTATTCCTGGCTGCCGTCATCGTCTGGTCCATGCCTAAAAATGCCGAAACGAAAGCTGCCGTAGAAAAGACGAGAGAACACGTAGCGGCGACGACGAACGCCCACGCCTAGGTCTGTTGTTAGAAAACCATAAGAGATAGCGTGAAGGAGAGATTCCGACGCGCTGTCTCTTTTTTATTTTACTTGACTGCCTATACCCCTATATGTATAATGGATACATGAAATATACATATAGGGGTATACCTATTTAGGAGGGATATGATATGGTTGAGCGACTCGAATGGTTCTTGGAATTAGGCGGCATGAAAAAGGATATTGTTTTGCTGGTCATATCGGGGATTGCCTTGGTTATCAGCATTTTTGATCTATGGTCCCTGCCCTTTGAGCCGGCATGGGTGGCTATCGTACTGTGCGGCGTGCCGATTATCTTAGAAGCCTGTATTGGGCTGATTACGAAATTCGACATTAAGGCCGACGTACTCGTGTCGATTGCCTTAGTCGCGGCAGTTATCATCGGCGAAGATTTTGCCGCCGGTGAAGTTGCCTTCATCATGCAGCTCGGCGCGCTGCTGGAAGAAATGACCGTTTCTAAAGCTCGGGCCGGTATTGAAAAGCTCGTCCGCCTGACGCCGCAGACGGCTCGGGTGCTGCGCGGCGGCAAGGAAGAACTCATCGAAGCCAGCCAGGTACAGGTCGGTGATATCCTGCGCGTGATTCCAGGCGAAACGATTCCCGTCGACGGAGTCATCTTGTCCGGCCAGACGTCGGTAAACCAGTCCGTCATGACCGGCGAATCCCTGCCCGTAGACAAAAAAGCCGGCGATACCGTGGCAAGCGGTACGGTAAACCAATTCGGAGCCTTTACAATGGAAGCGAAGAAGGTCGGCGAAGACAGCTCTATTCAGCGCATGATCCGCCTCGTCCAGTCGGCTGACGCCGGGAAGGCCAAGATTGTCGGCATTGCTGACCGTTGGGCGACATGGATTGTCGTCGCCGCGTTGTCGGCTGCCGCTGCAACCTGGTTTGTTACTGGGGAAATAATCCGTTCCGTTACGATTCTCGTCGTATTTTGTCCCTGTGCCCTCGTATTGGCTACGCCGACGGCTATCATGGCTGGTATTGGCAACGTGACGAAGCACGGGTTCCTCGTCCGCGAAGGCGATGCACTGGAACGCTTGGCCGGCGTATCGAAAATGGCCTTTGATAAGACAGGCACCTTGACGTATGGATTACCGCAGGTGACCGCCGTCTGGACGGCAGGAGCCGCTATGGGCGAAGAACAGCTGTACCGGCTGGCAGCATCTGCGGAAGCGTCGTCGGAACATCCCTTGGGCAAAGCCGTCGTGCGGGGATTTCAGCAGCTTTACGGCACCGCCTTGCCGAGGGCAGAGCAGTTTCACATGATCGTCGGCTCCGGCGTGACAGCTTGCATAGAGGGAAGAGACGTCCGTGCCGGTAATGAATCCATGATGGAAGCGGCTGGTACTGTCCTATCGAAAGAAGCAAAAGATAGGGCCGAGGAATATATTGCCCAAGGCAGTACGATCATATACGTTGCCGTTGATTCCGTATTTGTAGGTTTTCTGGCACTGACCGATACGGTGCGCAGGGAAAGCGCAGCTATGATGCAGGATTTAGCAAGATTAGGCGTACAGCCGGTGCTGCTGACCGGGGACAACGAAAACGCTGCGAAGGCCATTGCTTCCCAACTGGGAATTCAGGACGTGCATGCCCAATGCCTGCCGGAAGACAAGCTCCGTCATATTCAGGATTACCAAAAACGGCGGGAACGCATCTGCATGATTGGCGACGGTATCAACGACGCGCCGTCCCTGAAGCGGTCCGACGTAGGCATCGCTATGGGCGGCATTGGCAGCGACATCGCCATTGACGCCGCCGATATCGTCCTCGTAGACGATGAAGTTAAAGAGCTGCCTCATTTAGTGGCCTTGTCGAAACGGATGATGTTTACGATTAAATGCAACCTAACCTTTTCTATGACCTTAAATTTCATCGCCGTTTCCTTGGCCATGTTCGGCATGTTAACCCCCGTTGTCGGCGCCTTGGTGCACAATGCCGGCTCGGTCATCGTCATCGTCAACTCGGCCTTTTTGCTGAAATGGAATTATAATTCATAATAATGCATTCATATGTATAAAAAAGAGGCAGGCCGAATGGGGATTGTCTCTTTTATCTATACCGCCGAATCAGTATGATAAAAGAGCTGCTGCATGTAAAAATACAACAGCTCTTGGTTTATTATTTTATTGCCTGGATAAGTGAAATTATAGCAGGATCGGAATAGTTACGTTCCAAATGCAGTATGAATCGATTCCAGTGACGGATAATTTTAGCTTTTGCAATGGAACTGAAATAATATTCTAGTGGAATCAGCGCTGGGCTGCCCATGTCGTTGATGACTCTGAGACGATAATTGGATTCCCCCCTCCATTGGACAAGAATGTTTGTGGGAAAAATATCCATCGTAATGATTTCATTTTCAATTAAGTCTGTTTTTAATTTTTGAAGTTCTTCTATTAACATGGATACATTGGAATTTAATAATGTTGGATCCTGCAAATAGTCTGTTAAAGTTTTGCATTGGCCTCCATTAATATCCTGAATGAACTCATATACATGCCCTGTGCCTAGGTTGGTTTCTATAGGCCCATAATAGGCCGGCAGGATATCATAATTTTTATTTTTGCGTTTCAGGACTTTTAGATACTTAATTTCTCTATCTAAATCCTTTTGTCCCTCGTCACTGTAGGCCATTTTTATGCATAAGCCGGGATCGTGGGGATGACGATAGCATTTTTTGTGATACCCTTTGCCGATAAATAAATCGTCCGTTAATGTGATTGTTGTGGTTTCCATAGTTTATATCTCCTAATTAATATCATTAATAATAAAAGAGGTATTTGAACAAAAAGAAAAGGCTGTTGCACATCATCAGCAGTGTAACAGCCCCTTGTCTTTTGCTTATACGGTAATGCGGCGGAATACTTCGCCGATAGGCTCGTTGATGACTAAATCGGCCGACTTGTCCATATCCGTCGCCGACTTATTGATGAGGACCAGCTTATGGCCGCCGTAGTAGCGGACCAGGCCGGCTGCCGGATAGACGACGAGGGATGTGCCGCCGATGATGAGCATGTCGGCATGGCTGATATAGTACAGGGACTGTTCGATGACGTCGTTGTCCAGTCCTTCTTCATACAGGACGACGTCGGGCTTAATGGGGCCGCCGCAGGCATCGCACTTCGGCACGCCGTCGCTATGGAGCATGTATTCGGCGTCAAAGAATTTATGGCAGCGCTGGCAGAAATTGCGGTGTACGCTGCCGTGCAGTTCGAGGACATTTTTGCTGCCGGCTTTTTGATGGAGGCCGTCGATGTTCTGCGTGACGATGGCTTTCAGCTTGCCGGCCTGTTCCAATTCGGCCAATTTTATATGGGCGGCGTTGGGCTGGGCGTCCAGGCAAAGCATCTTGTCGCGATAAAACCGGTAAAATTCTTCGGGCTGGCTGACGTAAAAGGAATGGCTCAAGATCGTTTCAGGCGGGTACTTATATTTCTGATTATATAAGCCGTCGACGCTGCGGAAATCGGGAATGCCGCTTTCCGTCGATACGCCGGCACCGCCGAAGAATACGATATTATCCGAATGCTGGACCATATCGATGAACTTGTCTACGTTGGTCATGGAAAACTCCTCCTTTTATATATCTTGTATATCAAATGTTTCTCGCAGCAGCCCGATGCCGCTTTCTGTACGGAACACTTTGCGGCAAAAGGTGCGGATCGCATCTTTGGGCAGGTTGTCTTCGTAAGCGTTGACGAGGAAGTCTGCTTCCAGCAGGATTTGATAATCCATGCCGTCTACGCCGTCGTACGTATGGTGATGGGCAATGAGGTAGCAGACGCGGTCGATGCGCCCTTCATCGCAGCCTAACGACGAGAGGATGTGCCGTGCCGGCGCCGGCCCTTCGAGTTCTTGGTATTTGCCGCTGGAGCTGCCGTACTTTTCTTCGGCGGCGTGGATGCCGATGTCGTGAAGGACGGCCGCTGCGGAGAGCGTTTCCTGCACGTCGTCCGGGAGGCCTTCCAAGCGGCCGATCGTATCGGCATAGGCGTAAACCTTGAGGAAATGATGGATGCGCCGGGCGTCGCCTCGGTCGAAGGCAATGGCTTGCGCAATGAGATTTGGCAGTAAGGACATGTATAATCACCTTTCTTTCTTTTTTATTATACTACAGGGCTGAAGTAAAGAAAATAAATGGAACGGCACTTTGAAAAATATAAATTACGAAAGAGGTCATAATCTTGCAGATTTTCAGTCGCTCGTCCCTTTACATAAGATATGCAATACGCAATGGAAAGACAAACTGCATATCAATTTGATATAGGCTATTCCTGTATAATTATTGACAATCATCGTAAAACGTATTACGCTTTTTATATAGTGAAAAAAGATTTTATTATTTGATTGCTCAGGCCGTACTGTCCTATCGTCTGCACTCCCGGGATAGACAAGATGCGCCGAGATGTCAAAGAGAAAGGAAGTGCGAGACGTAGTATGGATTTATTATTAGCTTTAGATGATTTTATGTACTATCCCGTGCTGATCGTCGTCCTCAGCGTAGCCGGCCTGATTTTTTCGGCTAAGACGGGCCTCGTTCAGATCCGCATGTTCGGCGAAAGCGTGCGCGTTGTCATGGAAGAGCCTGTAGAAAAGGGGGCTATTTCCTCCTTTCAGGCCCTCATGATTTCTACGGCCTCCCGCGTCGGTACGGGCAACATCATCGGCGTATCGACGGCCGTCTGCCTGGGCGGTCCGGGCTCGGTATTCTGGATGTGGCTGCTGGCTTTCATTGGCGGAGCCAGTGCATTTATCGAAAGTACCCTGGCTCAGGTATACAAACGGCGCGACAGCCAGGGCGGCAGCTACGGCGGACCGGCGTACTATATCGAAACGGCCATGCATAACCGCACCTTAGGCGTCATCTTCGCCGTCTTTTTGATTTTGACCTATGCCGGCGGCTTTAATATGCTGGCTTCGTACAACCTCCAGTCGACCTTTGCCGTATACGGCTTTTATGACCAGACGTCGACGCCGTGGATTCTCGGCGCCATTATCGCCCTCCTCGTCGGCTACTGCGTCATGGGCGGCGGCAAGCGCATCGTCAAGGTGACGTCGGTCATGGTTCCCGTCATGGGCGCGATTTATATTTTAGCGGCCCTGTTTGTCGTATTGTTCCACATCGGTGAAATTCCCAATGTGTTGGCCATGATTTTTGCCGACGCTTTTGACTTTGAAGCGATCTTTGGCGGCGTTGCCGGTTCGTGCATGATTTACGGCATCAAACGCGGCCTGTTTTCCAATGAAGCCGGTATCGGCTCGGCTCCGAACGCCGCCGCGTCGGCTCACGTCAGCCATCCCGTAAAGCAGGGCTTGGTACAGATGCTGTCCGTCTTCATCGATACGATGCTCGTCTGCAGTGCGACGGCTTTCCTCGGCCTGTGTTCCGGCGTACCCATTACGGAAGAAGCGGCCGGTGCCGTATACATCCAGCAAGCCGCCACAGCGGCATACGGCAGCTTCGGCCCGATGCTGATTACCTTCAGCATGGTATTATTTGCTTTTACGACGCTCATCGACAACCTGTTCTACGTCGATAACTGCATCAACTTCATCCACCGCGGCGAACCGACTAAGCAGTTCATGACGGCCTTCCGCGCCGTTTGCGTCGTCGCCATCTTCGTCGGCGCCGGCATGTCTATGGCCGCCGTATGGGCTATTGCCGATATTCTCATGGGCTTCATGTGCCTTATCAACATCCCGGCCTGCCTCATTTTGGGCAACGTCGCCGTCAAAGCCTTGAAGGATTACCAGCGCCAGCGCGCCGAAGGCAAGAACCCGGTCTTCAGAGCTGAATCCATCGGCCTTAACCTGTCGGAAGTGGAATTCTGGAAATAAAAGAGAATCTGTGCATATAGAATTGACATCTCCCTCGATTTTGCTATACTAAGACTTGAGATTGAGGGGGAGCGCCCTGAGTCTTTTTTCAATACATAGCGAGGGAACCCGTGTTTCGGGGTGAGAGGGTACTAGGGAGTACCGACCGCTGCCTTGGCGTCTGCAGGCGGGAGCCGTGTATTTAAGCTGCAATCATAAAAACTTCGCTCCTCGTGTTGCCGCAGATATGCCGGGAATACAACAAAGGGAGTGAAGTTTTTTTATGGAAAAAGATAAAAAAGTGCTGCGGCTGGTGCTGCTGGCTATGCTGATTGGTCTGGGCGTCGTCATTTCGCCGATTCTGCGTATTGAAGGCATGTGCCCCATGGCGCATTTGATCAATATTGTCTGCGCCGTTCTCATGGGGCCCTGGTATGCCCTGCTGTGCGCGACTCTCATCGGCATTATCCGCATGACGATCATGGGAATTCCGCCGCTGGCGCTGACCGGCGCCGTCTTTGGCGCCGTCTTGTCGGGCTTGCTGTACCGGGCGTCGAAGGGCAAGATTATCGGCGCCGTCATCGGTGAAATCATCGGCACCGGCATTATCGGCGCTGTCGTGTCTTACCCAGTTATGGAAATCTTCTACGGCCGTACGGGCCTGTCGTGGATGTATTACGTGCCTATGTTTATCAGCGGGACCCTCATCGGCGGCTCCATTGCCTTCTGCTTGCTCATGGCCTTGTCCCGCAGCGGCACGCTCCGCGAATTCCAGCAGAAATTAGGTATTCAGGTATATGAAAATGGAAAACGAAAATAATCTGTATGAGTCCTTTGCGTCTATTCTTCGCCATGTCGAAGAGACGAAGCCGCTCATTCACTGCATCACCCATCCCATTACGATGAACGACTGTGCCAATTTGGTTTTGGCCGTCGGGGCCAGTCCAAATATGGCGTCTCACCCGGAGGAAGCGGCGGAATTCGTGTCGCTGGCATCCGTACTGGCCGTGAATTTGGGAAATATTGCCGACGACCGCATGGAAGGCATGCAGCGGGCCGCCGCGCGGGCCAACGAGCTGGGCATACCCATCCTCATCGACGCCGTAGGCGTATCGTGCAGTACCCTGCGCCGTCGCTTTGCCCATGACTTTATCGAGACGTATCGTCCGGCAGTTATCAAGGGAAACAGTTCGGAAATCCGCGCCCTTTGCGGGCTAGATTCTCATGGCTCAGGTGTCGATGCTGGCGCGGCCGATGCCGTGACGGCAGATACCTTTGCCGAGGCGGCTGAAGAATTCGGCGCTTATGCGGCGGCCCATCAGGCTGTCGTATTGGCCAGCGGTCCTGTCGACGTCGTAACCGATGGAACGCAGGCCTGCGGCATTGTCAACGGTACGCCGGTCCTGGCGAAGCTGACCGGCACAGGCTGCATGCTCGGCGTACTGACGGCGGTGTACATGTCGGCCCAAAAGCCGTGGCACGCTGCGGTGCTGGCTGCGGCGGCTATGGGCATCGCCGGCGAGCAGGCGGCAGCGGAATCCAAGGGCATGGGCAGCTTCCATATCGGCCTGTTCGACGCCATATCGAATGTGACGCTGGCTGACATATGGAAAGAAAAACGATTTCTTTTAATACAATAATATATGTACATAAAAGGCGTTCTTTCGGCAGAACGCTTTTTTACGTATATAGAAGGTTTTTTGATTTTGACAAAAACACATCTGTTTTATACAATGCGGATATAGACTAGTGCATACGAGGTGAGACTATGGAAATCTGCAAAACCGTTTGTCCTTATGATTGTCCCGACGCCTGCGGGCTGTTGGCTTACAGAGATAAGGGAGTCGTCGTCAAGGTGTCTGGCAATCCTGATCATTCCTTTACCCGGGGCATGCTGTGTCCGAAAATGGCTCATTACGAGCGGACAGTGTATTCGCCTAGGCGGCTGCTGACGCCGCTGCGCCGGACCGGTCCAAAGGGCTCCGGCCAATTTGAGCCGGTGTCATGGGACGAGGCGCTGCATGTCATTGCCGCAAGGTGGCGGCATATATTAGATGTGTACGGCGGTGAAGCCATATTGCCCTATTCTTTCTCCGGCACGATGGGCATGGTTCAGCACAATGCATACCACGGCTTATTTTATCGGCTTGGTGCGTCTGAGCTGGAACGGACGATTTGCTCGGCCGCTAAGAACTACGGATGGAACTGCGTCATGGGACATACGCTGCGCATGAGGCCTCAGGAAGCACAGCACAGCGATTTCATCATTCTCTGGGGGATCAGCATGTTGTCGACGAACCTCCATTTTCTCAAGGATGTGCGGGAAGCGAAGAAGCGGGGCGCTCAAGTCTGGTGCATTGATACGTATGCTACCGAGACGGCGCGGCGGGCCGACCGGTTTATCCAGACCCGGCCGGGCAGCGACGGGGCCTTGGCCTTGGGCGTCCTGCATTGTCTCCAGCGGGACGGCCTGTGCGACGAGGCCTTTATCCATGCATATGTGCAGGGCTGGACGGAGCTGCAGAAGGACGTGCTGCCGAAGTATACGCCGGCCTATGTGCAGGAGGAAACAGGCGTTCCGGCAGCTGTCGTGGAAGAGCTGGCCGCGGCTTACGGCAGAGCGAAGGCTCCCTTTATCCGCCTCGGCGCGGGATTATCGCGCTATACGAACGGAGCCATGACCGTGCGGCTCATCGCTTGTCTGCCTGCTGCCATCGGCGCATGGCAATATACGGGCGGCGGCCTGATGATGTCGACGTCGTGCAGTACGGCCTTCGACCAGTCCGTCGTGACAAAGGACGAGTGGAAAAAGCCGGTACGGCGCGTTAATATGTGTGAAATCGGCTCGGCCCTGCTGCAGACAGAGCGGCCTATACGCAGCCTTTTTGTCTATTCATCCAATCCGGCCTGCACGGCTCCTAACCAAAATCAAGTCATCGCCGGCCTGTCACGGGAAGATTTGTTTACCGTCGTTCACGAGCGGTTCATGACCGATACGGCCCGTTATGCTGATATCATCTTGCCGGCGACGACTTCGCTGGAGCATGACGACCTCTATTATTCGTACGGCAGCTACGTCGTCGGACGAGGAAAGGCCGTCATCGAGCCCTTAGGGCAATGCCGTTCCAACTGGAGCGTCGCCTGCGATTTGGCGAACGCAATGGGAATAGACGATCCGTTTTTCCATCAAAGCGAAGATGATCTCGTCGAGGCGCTTATCGATTCGACGAGTTCCTGGCCCGTGCCCGTCGACGGGGAAGCGTTGCGCCGCGGCGACCCCGTCGAGCTGGGACTGCCGGAGCAGTACAAGTTGACCTTCGGCACGCCGTCGGGAAAAATCGAAATCAGAAATGACAGGGAAACGCCGGCCGTGCCTGACTATTTCCCCGCCTGCGAGGAAGACGGAGATTACTATTTCACCAACGGAACGGACCCGCGCGTATTGGATTCGTCCTTTAATGAACGGGACGAATTGACCCGTTCCCGGACGATGGTATTATTCATGCATCCCAATGACGCGGCCCGGCAGGGATTCAGCGATGGCGAGAAGGTCGTCGCCTGGAACAGCCGGGGCGAAGCCCTATTTACCCTCCATATAACGAACCGGACGGCTCCAGGGCAGGTCGTATCGGAAGGCCTGTGGTGGATTGAGCGCTGCCCGGGCGATCGGTCGGTCAACGCCCTGACGTCGCAGCGCCTGAGCGATAAGGGACGGGGAAGCACCTTTTATAACGTTCGGGTCAACGTGAGAAAAGCGCAGCAGGTAGTCCCATAATTCGGACAGCATAAAACCGCCGATAAAATCACATCTGACAAGTAAAACTACTTGACAGGCAGCTCCTTTTTCTGTATACTATCACAGTACGCTGAATGCGGAGGCGGTGACAACATGCTGGAAGATGTAGTGCGCAAGGGAAGGCTCCTCGATATATATGGGCCTCTTTTGACGGAGCGGCAGCGGCGCTGTATGGAAATGTATTTTGAAATGGACCTGTCGCTGACAGAAATCGGCGAAGAGCTGAACATTTCCAGACAAGGCGCGTACGACATGCTGCGCCGGGCATCGCGTTCGCTGGAAGAGTATGAAGAACGGCTTCACCTGCTGGCCCGAAACGACGCGGCCCGGGAGAAGCTGGATAGTGCTGTCGCCTTGCTTGAGCAGGGGACGGCCGAGCAGATTGAACAAGCTGCGCATATATTGAAAGAAATCGAGCTATAAAGGAGGCTTTTTATGCCATTCGAAAGTTTGTCAGAACGGTTTCAAGCGGCCTTCAAAAAGCTTCGCGGCAAGGGCAAGCTGTCGGAGGAAGACGTAAGCGAAGCGCTGAAAGAGATGCGCCGCGCATTGCTGGAAGCCGACGTTAACTTTGCCGTTACGAAAGATTTTATCAAGCGCGTACGGGAAAAAGCCGTAGGCGAAGAAGTATTCGGCAGTTTGAATGCTTCCCAAACCGTTATTAAAATTGTCCGCGACGAGCTGACAGAGCTCCTCGGCGGGACGCAGAGCCGCATCGCCATCGCGTCCAAGCCGCCGACAATCGTCATGCTCGTAGGCCTGCAGGGCGCCGGTAAGACGACGACGGCAGGCAAGCTGGCCCGGCTGCTGAAAAAGCAGGGCAAAAGCCCGCTGCTGGTCGCCGGCGACGTATATCGTCCGGCTGCGATTACGCAGCTCCAGGTATTGGGACAGGAACTGGACGTGCCTGTCTATACGGAAGAAGGATGCCAGGACCCGGTGAAGATTGCCAAGGACGCCATTCCTTACGCCTTGAGCCATCTCCGCGATATCGTCATCATCGATACGGCCGGCCGCCTGCACATCAACGAAGTCCTCATGGACGAGCTGGTCAACATCAAGGGAGAAGTTCATCCCCATGAAATCCTCCTCGTCGTAGACGCTATGACCGGCCAGGACGCCGTAACGGCAGCCTCGGCCTTCGACAATGCTCTCGGCATCGACGGCATGATCATGACCAAGCTCGACGGCGACGCCCGCGGCGGCGCTGCCTTGTCCATCAAAGCCGTGACGGGCAAGCCGATCAAGTACATCGGCGTCAGCGAAAAGCTCGACGGCTTGGAAGAATTCCATCCGAACCGCTATGCGTCGCGAATCCTCGATTTGGGCGACGTAGAAACGATTATCGAACGGGCTCAGGCCGCCTTCGACGAAGAATCCATGGCCAACATGAAAAAGACCATGAAGAGCGGCAACTTTACCTTCGATGATTTCCTCAGCCAGCTGCAGATGATCAAGAAAATGGGAAATATGGGCAGTCTCATGAGCCTTATTCCCGGCATTGGCAAATATAAAAAAGAACTCGACAAAATCGACATGGACGGCAAGGAGTTCAAGCGCATTGAAGCGATTATCACGTCCATGACCGCCCAGGAACGGGCGAGTACGAACCCGAAAATGCTCATCAAGGACAGCCGCAAGCGGCGTATCGCCAAGGGCAGCGGCACCCGCGTCCAGGATGTAAACCGCCTTCTCAAGCAGTTTACGGAGATGCAGAAAATGATGAAGCAGGCTAAGAAAGCACAGCAGGGGAAACGGCGCGGCTTCCTGCCCCGCCTGCCCTTTTAAATAGCTGATTCCCCATAGGGATACCATATAGAGGAGGTGAATTTCAATGATTAAAATTCGTTTGGCTCGTTTAGGTGCTAAAAAGAAACCCGTTTATCGCGTTGTCGTAGCTGATTCCCGCGACGCCCGCAACAACGGCCGTCCGGTTGCGACGATTGGCACGTACGATCCGGCTAAAGACGCTGACAGCCGTTTGGTAGTCAACGCTGAAGAAGCAGTAGCATGGCTCGGCAAAGGTGCACAGCCTACCGATACGATTCGCTCCCTTTTCAAAAAAGCCGGCATCATGGCTCAGTTTGAAGCATCCAAGAAGAAGTAAGAGAGGCTGAGACATATGGAAGAATTAATTGCATGTATTGCCAAGGCGCTCGTCAAACAGCCCGAAGCAGTTACAGTTACGAAAATTCAGAAAAAAGGCCTCGAAGTATATCAGCTTCATGTCGCGCCCGAAGATATGGGCAAAGTCATTGGCAAACAAGGCAAAATCGCGAAAGCGCTGCGCCTTGTTGTCAAGGCTGCGGCAGTGAAGGCGAACAAGAAAGTATCCGTTGATATCGTATAGGAGGAACCATGGATCAGATTACATTGCGCGTTCCTGTCGCCGTAAAAGCCAAGGTAACCCAGGCGCTGAAGGATAAAATCCTCAGAAATACGGACCAGGCGCTGAGTGATATCGATCGGGAAATGCAGAACCTGGAATTCCAGGCCAAACGCATGATGACCGAACAGGCGAAAATCGACGCCCAGGGCTTGATTTCCCTGCGGGCCCGCGTAGAAGAACAAAAACAGCGTCTCCAGGCTGCCAAAGCAAAAGCGCAGCATGACAGAAACGAAGCTGAACAGTTAGCAATCGGTTCCGAAATCAGACAAGGCACGCTTGAACAGACCGTAGTCGTCCAAGTCGGCGATGATTTGGGTAAATTAATGGGAACGGAAATCTTGGTCGAAGATGACAAGATCGTTGCCATTCGCCAATAAAATACGATGGCTGGATTGGATTTCTTTACAATCGGTCAAATAGTTGCCCCGCACGGCGTGCGGGGTGATGTTCGTATTTATCCCGATACGGATTTTCCGAAGCGTTTCCTGCAAATGAAATATGGCTACATCGACGGCAAGAAGTACGAAGTTGCCGCCGCGCGGCTCCATAAGCGCGTCGTCCTTATGAAGTTCGTCGGCGTCGACGACCGCAATGCCGCCGAGCTGCTCCGGGGCAAAGAGCTCCAGGTGCCGAGAGAAGATTTGATGCCTCTGAAAGAAGGCCAGCATTACATCTTCGACATCATCGGCATGACGGCCTACGATTTGCAGGATGTGAAATTAGGGACTGTTACCGACGTCTTGCGGACGGGCAGCAACGACGTGTACGTCGTAACCGACGACGAAGGAAAGGAAACGCTCTTTGCGGCTATTCCCGACGTCGTCAAATCCATTGACGAAGAGTCTGGAAAAATGGTGCTCGACCCGCCTGAATGGGTAGACGAATGAGAATCGATATAATATCACTTTTCCCGGAATTGATAGAGGCCTTTTACCGGCACAGCATTATCGGACGAGCCCGCGCGGCCGGCCTGCTGGAGCTGGATGTAACCAATCCGAGAAATTTCACCTATGACCGTCATCATATGGTAGACGACACGATTTATGGCGGCGGTTGCGGCATGCTTATGAAAGCAGGGCCGCTTTTTGCGGCTGTAGAGGCCGTGCGCCGCGACGTGCCGAAACGGCGCGTCATCCTCATGGGGCCTGCCGGTGAAACCTTCACGCAGGCCAAGGCCAGGGAGCTGGCGGCGTACGACCAGCTCATTCTCCTGTGCGGCCACTACGAAGGCGTAGACTACCGCGTAGAAGAAAGCCTGGCCGATGAAACCATTTCCGTCGGCGACTACGTCCTGACCGGCGGCGAGCTGCCGGCGATGACCATTACCGACGCCGTAGCCCGCATGATTCCCGGCGTCCTCGGCGCAGCCGGAAGCGCGGCCGACGATTCGTTTTACGCTTCTCTGCTGGAATATCCCCAATATACCAAGCCGGCTGTATTCCGCGGCCTGACCGTCCCGGAGGTGCTCCGAAACGGCGACCACGCTAAGATAGACGCCTGGCGGCGCCGCAAATCCCTGGAGCGGACGCTGCAGAAGCGGCCCGACCTGCTGGAAACCTGCAACCTGTCAGCGAAGGACAAGGCTATATTGGCGGAGTTGGAAGGAGAAGAAAGCCGATGAAATCGTCTCTGTACGTAGGATTGGTGCACTACCCCATATATGACAAACATTTCAACGTCATAGCCACGGCCATTACGAACTATGATCTCCACGACATATCCCGTTCGGCCAAGACCTATGGCGTGAAAAAATACTTCATTATCCATCATGTGCCGGGACAGCTGGACATGGTGCATAAGATCATGGACTTTTGGGAAAGCCCGGCCGGCAGGAAGTACAACGCCTACCGCACCCAGGCTTTCGACATCGTCGACATCCGCCCGTCTATTGAAGACGCCGTCAAGGCCGTCGAAGAGGCGGAGGGAAAACGCCCTTACGTCGTGACGACGGACGCGCGAACCTATGCCAATACCATTTCCTATAAGGAGCTGCGCCGCAAGCGCGAAGAAGACGACACGCCGGTGCTGCTGCTCTTTGGGACAGGCTACGGCATGACGAAAGAGACGATGGAGCAATTTGATTATATCCTGGAGCCCGTATACGGCGCAGGAGAGTATAACCACTTGTCAGTACGCTCGGCGGCGGCCATTATTTTAGACCGCCTGGCCGGCGAGGAGTGGTGGAAATAAGAGGGAGGCATTAGAATGTCTGGACATTCGAAGTGGGCAAATATTAAGCGCAAAAAAGGCAAGAACGACGCCATCCGCGGCAAAATCACCACGAAAATCGGCCGTGAAATCACCATTGCCGTTCGTATGGGCGGCCCGGATCCGGTCGGCAACATGCGCTTGAAATTGGCTCTCCAAAAAGCAAAAGAAAATAACATTCCGAAAGATAATATTAAGCGGGCTATCCAGAAAGGCGCCGGCGCTACAGAAGGCCAGAACTACGAAGAAATTACGTACGAAGGCTACGGCCCGGCCGGCGTCGCCGTTACGGTCAACGTCCTTACGGATAACCGCAACCGCGCGGCCGCCGAAGTCCGCCACGTATTCTCCAAATACGGCAACAGCCTCGGCGAAACAGGCTGCGTAGGCTGGATGTTCAAGAGCAAGGGCATCTTCGTCGTAAGCAAGGAAAACGCCGACGAAGACCAGATCATGGAAGTTGCCCTCGAAGCAGGTGCCGACGACGTCAAGACCGAAGGCGAAGAATTTGAAATCGTAACGACGCCCGAAGCCTTTGACGACGTAGAAAAAGCCTTGGCTGACGCCGGCATCGAAACAGAACACGCATCCATCACCATGGTTCCGGACAACACCATTACCTTGGACGCCGAAGGCACAGAAAAGCTCGAAAAACTCATCGACGCCCTGGAAGACTTGGACGACGTCCAGGACGTATACCACAACGGCGACATGGTAGAAGACGAAGAGTAAGACAACGAAATATGGCAGTACAAATAAAAAGAAGAATGGCTCAGGCTGTTCTTCTTTTTTTGATACAGCGTTTGCAAAAAAGAGATATAACGTCCGTTTGGAAATACGGTGTTGCTTTTGGCGGCAATCAGATAGGCATACACATGCAGTGATACAATAATGGAATATATTTGACGCAAAAAGAAGAATAGCTGCAGCTGATTTTCTTTGGTTTTCCGCACTTCTGCTGATATTAAGCACAGTTCATAAATTATGCTGTCGGCTTATGGAATTATCGAGATAAAGTAAAGAATATAGAGATAATTATTAACGAATGAATAGATAATTGCTGCGATTGATACCAGGGGGAATAGAGACAAAACATCATATTTGGTGTATAATTTACGATGTAACAGATACTGACAACGCTAGTTTAATTGTGAGGGATTTTGATGATTGAAACACATGCGTCAGCTTCTTCTATATCTATAAAAAATCGTTACACTACTGTATTGCTGCCGGTTATATTGCTCCTTGTCGATTATGGGGCCATTTTGGCGGCCGAGTGGTGCTCCTATACGCTGCGCAACTGGTGCGTGCCGGATACGCAGTTCCAGCTGTCGTGGCTAGGCATACATGTCATTATTCCTGTCGTGTATTTATTCTTTATGCAGGCCCATAAGCTATATACGAAGCGAGTCCAGTTTTGGCGCATCATATCGGAAATCTTCAAGGTCAATATGTATGCCGTCGTATCCCTTGTCGTCGTCATGTATTTGGCCCAGACGGCGGCCCATACGTCGCGGCTGTTTGTAGCCCTTATGTGGCTGCTGGGATTTATATTCCTCGTGTTGGGCAGATATATTGTAAAAAATATATTGCGGCGCATAGGCGTTCTGCAGGTTCCGGTACTGATCATGGGCGCAGGAAAAACGGCGGCCTTGATGCTGGACCATTTAAAAGACGATACGGGCCTGGGCTATGATTTTATCGGTTTTCTGGAAGATAATACGCCGGAGTCTAATGTTGCGGCTATGATGCCTCATTTAGGAACCTTTGCCGATGCGGAGGCTGTCATTAAGCAGACCGGCGTGCAGCAGGTATTGGTCATCGCGCCGGGATTAAAAAATGAACAGGTTGAGGATATCGTATATCGCCTGCAGCCATTGGTTAAGCGGATTTCTTTCATTCCCGACATGGGAAAGCTCCCATGGGCAACATTGGAAGCTGAAAGCCTTATTGATGGCCATATTGCTTCATTCAGCTTCCGCAATAATTTGTCTCAGTGGTATAATCGCTTTTTAAAGCGCCTGTTTGATATTGTCTGCACCGTGCTGGGCATTATCTGCATATCGCCGGTTTTAGTGGGCATTGCAGTATGGATTTATCGCGATTCGCCCGGCCCGGTTATCTTTAAGCACCGCCGAGTCGGCCGAAACGGCAAGGAATTTCCCTGCTATAAATTCCGCAGCATGTGCGTTGATGCAGACGTGAAATTAAAAGAGTTGTTAGAACATGATCCCGAAGCTAGAGCTGAGTGGGAAAAAGACTTTAAGCTTAAAAACGACCCGCGGATCACAAAAAGCGGCGCGTTCCTACGTAAGACCAGCCTGGATGAACTGCCACAACTGTTTAACGTCCTGAGAGGCGAAATGAGCCTCGTAGGTCCCAGGCCGATTATCCGCGACGAAGTATCCCGATATGGCAAGTTTATAGAAGACTTTTACATGGTGCGCCCTGGCGTAACCGGCATGTGGCAGACAAGCGGACGCAGCGACGTATCCTACGACGAACGCGTGCAGATGGATACATGGTACGTGAGGAATTGGAATGTGTGGTTTGATATGGTACTGATTTGGCGGACGATTAAGGTTGTGCTGAAGCGAAAAGGCGCATATTAATAACAGCGTATTAAAGAGAAAGGAGCAGCATCTTGTCCTATAAAGACGTATACAAAGATTGGCTTACTTGGGTGGATGAAAAAACGAAAAAAGAGCTCTTGGCTCTTACAGACGAAAAAGAAATTGAAGATCGATTTTATAAGAATTTAGAGTTTGGCACTGGCGGCTTGCGCGGCATAATGGGGGCCGGCTCTAATCGCATGAACAAATACACGATCCGTAAGGCGACAAAGGGGTTGGCAGATTACTTATGGGCAGAAAAGAAAGACGACGTACAGCGCGGCGTCGTGATTGCCTATGATTCACGAAATCATTCGCCGGAATTTGCCTTGGAAGCGGCTCGTGTACTTTGCTCTGCAGGTATTCCTGTAAAGTTATTTGAAGAATTAGAGCCAACGCCTGTCTTATCTTTTGCTGTCAAATATCTTCATGCTATTGCTGGCATTGTTATTACGGCCAGTCACAATCCTAAAGAATATAATGGCTATAAAGTATATGATGAATTTGGCGACCAAATAGTTCCGCAGATTGCGAATACACTGATTCAGTATGTCAACGCTGTAATTGATATACCACATATTGATGCAGCGGGAAATGATTCGCTGCTGACTTATATTGGCGATGAAATAGTCGATGCATTTGTGCAGGCAGTATATGAACAGTCTGTATTTCCAAATACAGAAAAACATCTGAAAATCGTTTATACGCCGCTGCATGGCGCTGGCAATAAGCCGGTTCGCAAGACGTTGGAAACAGCAGGGTTTCATGATGTCCACGTCGTAGTATCACAGGAGCAGCCAGATGGGAACTTTAGTACTGTAGTTTCGCCGAATCCAGAAGAACCTGGCGCATTGGCATTAGGGATTGCGTTGGCAAAAGAGATGCAGGCTGATATTGTTATTGGCACGGACCCGGACAGCGACCGGATTGGCGTCGGCGTCCGTGATGGGGAGAGTATCGTATTGCTTACGGGCAATCAAATTGGCGCTTTGCTTGTCGATTTTATCCTTTCTATGAGAAGGGATTTTCTTAAGCCGGCTTCTACGCTTGTAAAAACCGTTGTAACTGGCGAATTAGGTGCCGATATAGCTCGAGCCAAGGGTGTGCAAGTTGCAGAAACGCTGACAGGGTTTAAATATATTGGGGAAAAAATTACGCAGTACATGAATGATACCAGTCATGATTTTATCATGGGGTATGAAGAAAGCTATGGGTATTTAGTCGGGACGCATGCACAGGATAAAGATGCGGTTGTCGCAGCCTTGCTTATTTGTGAAATGGCTGACCATTACAAGTCTCAAGGTAAAACGCTGGTAATGGTATTGCAGTCGTTGTATAATACATATGGGTATTATTTTGATGCCTTGTCTTCGTATACGCTGAAAGGCATTGAAGGCATGGAACATATTCAATCCATTATGAAGCAGCTCCGGGAGTCTGCAAAAAATGCATTCATTCCCGACGTAAAAGAAAAATTGGATTATGCGGCTGGTATCTGCGGATTACCTCCTGCCGACATGATAAAATTTGTGCTGCAGGACGATTCGTGGATTGCCGTCCGCCCTTCGGGAACGGAGCCGAAAATAAAGATATACTATTCGCTGCGCGGCGAGCATAAAGAGGCGGCGCAAATGCGGATGGAGCAGTATAAAACCATATTTGAAAAGAACTTTACCTTGATATGAGGATGTGTATAAAGTGAAAGTAGTAATTCTTGCCGGCGGCGGAGGCAGTCGGTTGTTTCCCTTATCGCGGACATGCTATCCGAAACAGTTTTTGCATATCGTTGGGAATGCGTCGTTGTTGGCACAGACTGTACAGCGGTATCTGCAGCTTGTTGCGGCGGAAGATATTCTCATCGTTACGAATAAAGAGTATGTGTTCCATGTCCAGTCGGAAATGGAATGCATTGGTGCGTCGCAAGTTCATGTTATTACCGAGCCAGTGGGGCGAAATACGGCGCCAGCCATTGCCTTAGCTATGGCGTACTGCAAGGAACAGATGCAGTGTAATGACGACGAAGTACTATTTATCGGGCCGTCTGATCATGTCATTAAGCCGGAAGACGCATTTTGCCAATTAGTTCGTGACAGCGTAGAAACGGCGCGGCATGGATATATTGTGACGATGGGTATTACGCCGACCAAGGCGGAAACAGGCTATGGATATATAGAAGCCTCAGACGAACCTGTCGGCAACGGAAAAAAGGTCGTTGCATTTACCGAAAAGCCGGATAAAGAAACAGCTGTCTCCTATCTAGAAAAGGGAAATTATTATTGGAACAGCGGTATGTTTATGTTTTCTATTGCGGCAATGGAAGAGGAGTTGCGGCAGTACGCGCCGGATATTATGGACATTGCTGCTTTAGGGTATGCTGAAGCTGTGCGGCAGTTTTCCCAGATGCCGGATATCTCTATTGACTATGCTGTAGCTGAAAAATCTAATAAAATAGCTGTCGTTCCCATGACAAGTATATATTGGAATGACATCGGCAGCTTTGATGCTATTTCCGATATGCTGGCTGATGAACAGGGAAATACTATTCATGGAGATGTCGTAACGCAGCAATGTGAGAATACGATGATTCTCGGCAGTAATCGGTTAGTCGCCGGCATTGATTTGCAGGGTATTATGATCGTCGATACACCGGATGTATTGCTGGTTGCCAAGAAAGGCGAATCGCAGAAAGTTAAAAATTTGGTGACGGAATTAAAATCTCAAAAGCGCCCTGAAGTATCAGAGAATGTCACGATGTATCGACCGTGGGGCAGCTACACTGTTTTGTCCGAAGGACCGGGGTATAAAGTAAAGAAAATCTCCGTCAAACCGGGTGCAAGCCTGAGTTTGCAAATGCACTATCATCGCAGCGAACATTGGACTGTCATCAGTGGAACGGGCCAGCTTACGTTAGACGATAAAACTATCATCTTCCGCGAAAACGAAAGTACATATATTCCCATCGGTACGCGCCACAGACTGGCAAACCCGGGGAAAATCCCCTTGGAAATTATAGAGGTACAGAATGGGAAGTACTTAGGAGAAGATGATATTGTGCGGTTTGATGATGAATACGGAAGGATGAAATAATTGAGAGTAGCAATTGTATGTGACTGGCTTGTAACGTATGCTGGTGCAGAGCGGGTTTTGGAACAAATATTGGAAATATATCCTGAGGCGGACTTATTTGCCGTCGTAGATTTCATCAAGCCTGCAGAACGAGGATTCATCAAGAATAAAACGGTTGCAACTACGTTCATTCAAAAACTCCCTAAAGCAAAAACAAAATACCGCTCCTATCTTCCGTTCATGCCTATCGCTATTGAACAATTAGATGTATCGGCTTACGATTTGGTTATATCCAGTTCTCATTGTGTAGCAAAGGGGGTTCTGACAGGACCGAATCAAATTCATATTTCCTATGTCCATTCGCCTATCCGATATGCTTGGGATTTGCAGCATCAATATTTGCGGGAATCGGGATTGGATCACGGACTAAAAGGCAAAGTTGCGAAGGCTGTTCTTCATTACATGCGTATGTGGGATGTACGGACGAGCAATGGCGTTGACTATTTTATTGCTAATTCTCAGTTTATTGCTAAACGTATTTGGAAATGCTATCGTCGTGAAGCGAATGTTATTTATCCACCCGTGGATATTGATTCCTTTGCGTTTTGCAATACAAAAGAAGATTATTACATGACTGCGTCTCGTATGGTGCCATATAAAAAGATAGATATTATCGTCGAGGCGTTTACCCAAATGCCGGACAAGAAGCTGATTGTCATTGGTGCAGGTCCGGATTTCGATAAAATCAAAGCAAAAGCCGGCCCCAATGTGCAGATGATGGGATATCAACCGAATGAGGTGCTTCGAGAAAAGATGCAAAAAGCGAAAGCCTTTGTCTTTGCAGCAGAAGAAGATTTTGGTATTGTCCCTGTAGAAGCGCAGGCCTGTGGTACGCCAGTTATTGCCTATGGTAAAGGCGGAGCGTTAGAAACCATAAAGGATTTAAATAAAGAAAAATGTCCAACGGGATTATTTTTTTATGAACAATCTGCTGCAAGTATTGTCGAAGCAATCAAAAAATTTGAAGGTAATATTGGTAAATTTGATTATGCGTGGTGCCGAAGTAATGCAGAGAATTTTTCTAAAAAGATATTTAGGGAAAACTTTCTGTCATGTATAAATAGATATATAGCTCAAAATAAAGGGTGAAAGGAAAGAATTTTATGATATCACTGATTATGGCTACATTAGGGAGAAAAAATGAAGTAGATAGATGTTTGCAGTCATTGTGTATGCAGACATATACTTCTTTTGAGCTTATTATCGTAGATCAAAATCCCGAACAGTTTTTATCAGATATCATAAAAAAATATAAAGATAAAATTCATATTAACCATATTTTGACTGCGGAAAAAGGGTTATCAAAAGCAAGGAATATTGGATTAAAGTATGTTCATGGAGATATTATTGGGTTTCCTGATGATGATTGTGTATATAGAGACGATACGTTAAAAAATGTGGTATCTTTTATGCGAGGAGATGCTGATGCTGTGACGGGAACTGTTATTAGTAACTTACATCAATTGCCAGGAAATATGGTAAGGAACGTTAATATATATAATGTTTGGCGCCGAGGTATTTCTTTTACGATTTTTTTTAAAAGACATGTTTTTGAGAAAGTTGGATACTTTGATGAAATGCTTGGTGTAGGAAGCGGAACAGTTTATGGTTCAGGTGAAGAAACGGATTATTTAATTCGAATTTTGAAGGCAGGATTCTGTTTACAGAATACAGATTCAATATTAGTATGGCATCCAGCTGTAGACTATAGCAACTGTAAAAAAGCCTATAACTATTCCAAGGGCCGTATGTATGTGTTGAATAAGCATAGATATCATTTTCTTTTTATACAAGCGAATATATTTTGGCCCTTATTTAAGTTAATTAAAAATTTCTATAATATACATAAAGTTAGATATTGTTGGTATCAGTTTTTGGGAAGACTATTCTAATGTTTGGAGAGCGAGCGTTTTTATGATTCCAAAAATAATTCATTATTATTGGGTTAGTGATGGGGATATGCCTCTGTTAGTACGAGAATGTATTGAAAGCTGGAAAAAGTATTTGCCTGATTATGAAATACGAGAATGGAATAATACTAATTTTGAAGCAATGAGTGTAAAGTTTACAGCAGAAGCTATGGCAAAAAAAAAGTATGCGTTTGTTTCTGATTATGTAAGATTGCATGCTCTGTATAAATATGGCGGTGTATACTTAGATACAGATGTTAAAGTATTAAAAAGTTTTAATAATTTATTGAATAATAGAGCTTTTATAGGTTTTGAAAATGAAAAAAGTGTAGGCGTTGGGGTATTTGCATCTGAAGCACATAATCCATTGTTAAAACAAATGCTAGATCTATACGCTAGAAAAACGTTTTTAGATAATAGAGGGAATATGGACTTAACTCCTATTCCTAAAGTTTTAGAACCTATTTTTTTGATGCAGGATATTAAATTGAATGGTTTATTACAGAAAAAGGAATATATAACGGTTTATCCGGTAGATGCTTTTTATCCATTGAATTATAATACGGGAAAAATGAATATTACTCCCAATAGCTATGCAATTCATTTATACAATGCTTCATGGAAAGATATTAAAGATAAAAAATATATAGAAGCTTGCCGTAGGTATTATATTGTATTTGAGCGCTTTTTTCCTTGTTGGTGTGCGAGTCTACTCAGTAAAATTTATGCGACAATCGAAATTGAAGGGAAAAAAAGTCTGTGGAATAAAGTAAAACGTAGTTTTTGATATTAGCCTATGAGTAGAGGAGTAAAGGAATGCTGGATATTACTGTGTTTACACCGACTTATAATAGAGGGTATATACTGCCGACACTATATCAATCATTGCGGAATCAAACAGTTCATTCTTTCGAATGGGTTATTATTGATGACGGATCAATAGATAATACGCAAGATATGGTAAATACATGGAAATGGGAGAACAATTTTTTTAATATCGTTTATGTAAAGACAGAGAATGGTGGGAAACATAGAGCTATTAATCGTGGTATAAAATTAGCTAAAGGCAGATTATTCTTTATTGTTGATTCGGATGATTATCTCATAAATAATGCCTTGGCGCGTATTCTTTATTGGGAAAAAACTATACAAAACAAAAATAAATTTGCTGGTGTATGTGGGAATAAGATGTATTCTAATGGTAATTTGATTGGAAAAAGTTTTTGTGGGCAAATATTGGATTGCAAAGCTCATGAGCGAAAAAAATATGGTATAGCAGGGGATAAAGCCGAAGTATATTACACTGATATCTTGCGAAAATATCCTTTTCCTGCTTTTGAAAATGAAACTTTTCTTAGTGAGGCTGTTGTATGGAATCGAATCTCTGTTGATGGATATAAATTAAGATTTTTTAATGAAAGCATCTATGTTGCTGAGTATAGGGAAGATGGATTAACCCATAATATTCAAAAAAAGTTGCAAGATAGTATAAATGGTACATTATTATATTTAAAAGAGTGGTTCTTTTTGCAAGATAGTGTAGTAGAAAAAATAAAAGTTGGATCGCAATATATTTTTTATGGAAGAAAAAAAAAGAAGAGTTTTGTTGTAATAAAGAATGAATTAAAAAGCAATGTCTTTCTGTTTTTTTTCCTTATGCTTGCTTTTGGGGGAAGATTGATTCGCGGAAGATAAACGCTTTTTATGGGATTTGAGGGCATGTTGATGTGTGATAAAAAAATTGATATTAGTATTATTGTACCTATATATAATGAAGAAAAATGTTTGATTCGTTGTATAGAGTCTATATTAACACAGAATTTAGATAATTGGGAATTAATTTTAGTTGATGATGGTTCTATTGACAATAGTCGAAAAATTTGTGATGCATATTCCTATAAAGATAAACGTATAAAAGTAATTTATAAGGAAAATGAAGGAGTAAGCGTTGCTAGAAATGTGGGAATATCTGTAGCAAAAGGAACATATATCGGCTTTGTGGATGCTGATGATTGGATCAAGCCGACAATGTATAAGGTTTTATTAGCTGTTGCTGTTCACTTTAAGACTGATATAGTTATGTGTGATGTAACTACAGTTTTTTCTGATAAAAAAAAGTCTTTGGATACAATAAGGCAATTATCTGAAAGTATGAAGTTAAGTAAGGGAGATATCTCTCCCTCTTTATTAGTTGAATTAGCCGGTTCTACTTGTCGATGTATATATAAGAGAGA